>CAYWYT010000177.1:0-5840 GCA_964462665.1 uncultured Woeseiaceae bacterium
AACTTCTCATGATCAACGTGTCTCCGTTCCTCGCGCCTGTTCGCGCCGACCCGCGTTGGGAAAGCTGGCTTGAGGAAAGCCGTCGGTCGTTAGTGGCCCGCTCGCAGTAGACGCGCCCGAACCCCGGTTGGCAGCATCGTCGATTGCATCTTAAGACCAAACAGTGGCCGCAGAGTTCTTGAACGGCGAATGATGAATTCGTGAATCAGATAACAGCCGCCAAAGGTGCCCACTATCACCAGCAGGGGCTCCAGAATGGGTCCGAGCTGCCGCTGGCCGAGTTCGTAGCCCAGAACGACCGTTAGGGTCTGATGCAGGATGTACCAGGAGAAGATGGCTTCTGTCGCATAGGGCAGCCACTTCATCGGGCGGTTTAGCAAGTAATGACCCCACCCAAATACGGTGACGATCCAGAGCCAGCGATTGGCGTAGGTGATCGCCAAACTGATTTGATCGACGAGAAACGGTACCTCATCCGGTTGATATTCATTACGCAAAAGGAACAGTACGAAAACAGTTACCGCCGCAGCCAGCGTTACCTTGCGCAAACGCGCCAGTTCAGCCCAGAAACCCTCGTCACGACCGATCAGGTATCCAATTAAAAAGAACGTGAAGTACATGGCGTGCGCGTACCAGTCGTCTAACAACGCGTTACTGATATAGGGAAACCTGGGAAAGATGAAATTGCCGTACAGCATCAAGGGCACGAGCGGTACCGCAACAATCCAGACACCCCGCAAGGAACGAAACCAGCGCTTGAACGGCGCCAGCGGTCCGTCCAGCAACTTGGCCAGAGGGATGAGCGCCAGCGTATAGAACAACAGGTAAGGCAGGTACCAGAGGTGATTCCATGTCCAGACGATCTGCTCCTCGCCGGCCCACGCCTCTCCTGGAAAATCCTGAAAGGTCAGGTACTGACCCATGAAGCGCAGGAAGCCTGGTTCGATCACCCCGTTGCTAAGCGCTTGGTAATAACACTGCGGTGCGACCACAAAAGCCATGCCGAATATCAGTGGCACAAGCAGTTGACGGGTTCTTCGCAGCGCGAATCGGCCCGCTGAATAGCGCTGCCAAACGAAACTGACCGCAAGTCCTGAAATCACGAACAACAACGACATACGCCATTGATTGACCAACAATCGGGGGATATGCAACGCATCAGTTTGGTAGGCCGACTTAACATGCCAGTCTTCGCCGAGCGCATACAACATGCTGACGTGATAAAGAATCAGAAGCGTGAATGCGAAAATGCGCAACGCGTCGATGTCATAGCGGCGTGGTGATGTCGAAATAATCGCGCTGGTATTGATATTGTTCATGCTCATTCCCGTTGGCTGCACGGCTACATGCCCGGTCACCTGATTAGCCCGACTCTGCAGCAGAATTCGCGACAGCACCTCCGGAAAGGGCCGAACTGCGGGGTTCCTGTGACGAACGGCGGAACTAAGGGACGAAAGCGAGGCGAAATACCGATCCAGAGGTTAGGATTGCGCAATGAAACTCGACGATTACCTCGCGAAACGGAGCTACTTCGAAGTCGCGTTTGCGGCGTTGCTCATCCTGATCAGCTTCGCCGCCAACCTCGGCATCGTCTCGATCGACTACATGCGAAACGGCGTATTTTCCAATGGCGCTGAACCGCTGGTCCTGGAGGCAACCAGTCATGCAGCGATGGCCTTAAGTCTGCCGCTGCTCATCTGGTTCGAACGACGCTTTCCGATCCGACTGGCGGCGCTCCGCAGTAGCGTGCTGGCACATGCGCTATTTAGCATCGTATTTTCGTTATCACATGTCACTCTGATGTATTGGAGCCGCGTCCTGATTTTCGCCAACCTCGCGGGAGCGTCGCCCTATCACTGGGATAACTGGCCCGGCGAGTTTGGCTACGAGTACCTGAAGGACTTTCAAACCTATCTCTTGATTCTTGCCATCATCTATCTCTACCGATTCGTTCTTATGCGCCTGCAGGGCGAAGCCGGTTTCCTCGCCGAAAATCTCGAGGAACAGGAGACCGCCGTTGTATCCGATCGTTTTCTGGTAAAGAAGCTCGGTCGCGAGTTTCTGGTTCGAGTCAATGAAATCGACTGGATTGAATCCTGCGGCAACTACGTCAACCTGCATGTCGGGACGCGTGTCTATCCGCTGCGCGAAACCATGACGCGCATCGATGAACGGCTGGTGCCGATGGGTTTTCAGCGTGTACATCGCAGTGCGATCGTAAATCTCGAGCGAGTGTCAGAGATTATTCCTTTTGAGACCGGCGACGGTCAGGCGAAGCTGCAAACCGATGCAGTCGTGCCGGTAAGCCGGCGTTTTCGTCAGGAGCTGCGGGATCGTCTGGTATAGAAAAATGGTGCCGGAGAATAGAACTCAAATGCTAACGACTCTACAAGCAGCAGATATCTTGAATGTGTCTCGACCCTATTTTGTCGGCTTACTGAAGAAAGGCGATATTGAATATGTTCTGGTTGGACGTCATCGCCGCGTTAAAGCAGAGGACCTGTTTGAATATAAAAATACTCGTGATTCTGGGAGAGCATCAGCTTTGGATAAACTAGCGAAGATTGATTCGGACCTTATCTAGTAGATGTTCCCAAATCGCTTCACAGCCGTTATTGATGCATGCGTACTTTGCAGCCCGTTGAAGCGATTCCTAATACTGCCTCTAGCGGAGGCAGCGCTTTTTCGGATTCGATGGTCGGATGAGATCATGGATGAAACAGAAAAAGCGATAACAATTATCTTGTCAAAGAAAAATCATGATGATGCTATCGAACGAGCTGCACAGGCTCGGAGCATCATGAATCAGGCATTTGCGGAAGCAACGGTTGTTGGGTATGCGCACCACGGAAACGGAATAGGCAAATTACCTGACGAGGGAGACCGGCACGTCATAGCAGCAGCGATAAAGTCGAAGGCCGATATCATCGTCACAGAGAATCTCAGAGACTTTCCAAGAAAAGTGCTCACCAAATACGGAATCGAAGCGAAGTCTTCCGATGAATTTATCGCTGATGTAATTAACCTCAACCCGTCGCTCGCGATAGACGCGATCAAGCGAATGCGACTTCGCCTGGATAGGCCTGAAAAGACATCCGAGATCTTGCTCTTGGATTTGAAAAAGACGGGCTTGACCCAATCGGCCGACCAGCTAAAAGACAGCTTAGAACTCATTTAATCAAGACCAAAGCACAGTCTACGGGGCAGGATATCGGTGGCGTTCGGAATTTCTGGTATCTACCCAAAACTTTGCATTGGCGGGTGGCTGCTATGCTCCGAAAGCAGCCGCTCAAATGCTATTATTGAGCGTAATATGAGCGGCTGCTGTTGACCCAAAGCAGACTCTCAGGCTCATCGAACCGGAACTGCCGTTATGAACAAATCCAAACTTGGCGAGATAGCCCAACTGGCAGAGATCATTGCCGCGTTCGCCGTTGTTCTTTCCTTGATTTACGTCGGACTGGAAATTCGCCAAAGTACTTTAGAGTCCGATGCGGACATCCAGGAGGAGCTACTTTCCTATACGAGACAAAGACGAATCTTAGTCATAGAAAATAGTGAATTGGCCCAAGTATTGACGAAGGGGTATTCCGACGTCAGCAGCCTGACAGCAGCGGAGAATCTCCAGTTCGTACATTTTTCAGAACTTCACTACGTGGCTTGGGAGCGTGCTTTTATGGCGAAAGAGAGTGGCGTGTTTTCGGAGGAAATTTGGAAATTCTGGGATGATTGGTTTGCGTCAACGGCAAGAACCGAACCAGACTTTGTGTGGCCGATAGTTCAGAACACATTACACCCGTATCCTGCATTTGAATTGCACGTCAACACAGTCATGGGAATTGAAACCTCAGATTAAATATGAGTTTAATCGAGCGGCTGCATCTGGCCGAAAGCAGCCCTTTGACCAATAAGCGAGTGAAGCTTCTCCTTCTCCCGGGAATGGATGGAACCGGCATTTTATTTGATCCGCTTCTAGCGGCTCCTTCTGGCCGAAAGCAGCCGCCCAAGTGATAGAGTAGCGAGAGGCTGCTACTGACCCAAAGCGGCCGCCAGATATTGGATGATTTTGGAGGGCGAACATGTTTTTGGCGATGATAGAAACGCGATTTGCAAAACGTGTCGTCAGGCAATTGCTGAAATCTCATGCAACGATAATTTCCAAGAATCCAGGCCTGTCAGGCGAGCCTCTCTACAGGGAAGTTCTCATACACACTAACTTGGTCGATCCGTCACACGTCGATGAGATCTTATGGCAGGCAGAGGACAGTATCGATGAATGGACTACACACTCGAAAAAGGAGCTAGGATTTCGTGAGTTAGCCCATTTCGTCGCCCTGTCGCAATATCGTGCGGCCGGTAATGTGGGCACCGTCGTTTCTTTCAAAGAAATCGTCTACTCACTGATTCCTGCAGATATGTAGAGGTCACGTAGGCGCCTATCGATGTCCGCTTCTGGCCGATACCAGCCGCCCAGGTGATAAACTGCTGAGAGGCTGCTGTTGACCCAAAGTGGATGCTCACACAGCCTCATAGAATCTAGCCAATCTAAACGGTCAGCCACGATTCGATAACGAAACCAAGGAGCAAGTTAGTGACGGACGATGACTTGAATTGGACGAAGTTGGGCAGCGAATTCGGACCGGAACTACCGCTTTTTCGGGTGCGCTTCGACACGATGAGGCACCCCACTAGTGCGGTAGAGTTCCAGCGAATGGTTCTCGAAACCTCTGACTGGGTAAACGTCATTGCGGTGACGATTGACGGGTTGATAGTTATGGTCGAGCAATATCGATTCGGTGTTGGCGAACTAACGACTGAACCCGCCGCAGGGATGGTAGATATCGGCGAAGATCCTATTGATGCTGCGAAGCGCGAGCTCCTCGAGGAAACTGGCTTTGGTGGAGGAAATTGGCGGTCCCTTGGTACTGTACAGGCCAATCCAGCGATTCATGATAATCAGTGTCATCATTGGTTGGCCGAAGGCGTCGAAGTCGTGCAGGAGCCAACGCCGGATGATGGTGAAGCAATCCGTGTTCATCTCATGACTCTGGATGACGTCAAGGAGGCCATTGCAACTGGGAAGTTAAAACACCCCTTAGGTTTGTCGGCATTATCTCGTGTTTTTCCGCTTTGGGACTTTCCATACACTTCTTCCACAACCTAAGATTTTGCGTAGCCTCTGAGCGGCTGCTACTGACCCAAAGCAGCCCTAGGGTTCTTGCCGCAATTCGATCCACTTTTCTCGGCTAATCCGGTAAATCGGACTATCCTTGCCGTAGCACCGCGTTCGACCGCTATTGAGCAGGCCGCATTTTTCGAGGACCTTTTTCGACGCGACATTTTCCTCTTCGACTGTCGCGACGACCTCACTCAGTGCGACCTCCTGAAACGCGAACTGAAGCAGGCGTTTGCAAACTTCTGTTGCGTATCCTTGCCCCCAGGCCGAACGCTTTAGAAAATAGCCCACTTCTATGTCGGCGTCGGGCATCTGCCCCATAACGACAAGGCTGAAATCTGTGTCGTCCTTGTCGATCGGCAACGGCAACAAATACGAGTCCCCAAGCTTTTCGCCGGTCCTTCGATCCGCGACACGCCAGAGCCCGATACCTCCGTTGCCACCTCGTTTGATCGAATTCGACATCTCCTGACGGACCTCTTCCTCTGTCATTACGTCACATATGTATTTGGCGACTTCAGGGTCGGTCCACATTTCCACAGCGAGATCAACGTCGTCAGTTGCGAAGGGAGTAAGCCGTAGGCGCTCTGTGAATAGTTCCAGTTCCATTCGTGAATCATTTCAAAAAAAGAAGCAGTATTCCAGTCGCGAGCGACCGCTTCTG
>CAYWYT010000178.1:0-5787 GCA_964462665.1 uncultured Woeseiaceae bacterium
TGGCAGATTCCCCATTTCGAAATACAGATAACGCGGTCTGCGTTACATTTAATATACAAACGATATACAATCCAACGCATGTCGAAGACCAAGATTTCAACGCTCAATTTGCGCATCAATCCTGCGATCAAAGAAGCCGTGCGTGAAGCGGCTGCAATTGAGCATCGCAGCGTCGCAAATATGATCGAGGTCCTGATACGCCGCCATTGCGATTCGGAAGGCATCCCAATCCCCGAACAGTCTGATCTTTTCCCGAGGAACGAACATGGATGAAAGAATGTTGAAAGCGATGGTCGCGGCCGGCGCCATCAAGAAGATCAACATTATTGCCAGCGGCGCCCGCTTCCACGTAGAAGCGAACACGCCGAATGGTGCTATCACAGCCGAGACACACAAGGGCAAAGTCAAAACCTGGGTGACCTTGGATGCCGCGGCGAAGTGGGTTCGCGGAATCGGCATGGGCAGAGCCCATATCAACCTGACGCACTGGCAACCTGGACAGCGTGAACTCTCTCTCTAGTCACGTTACTCTTCACAGCCCCAAGAATTAACGAGACTCATCGATGCGTCAGATCGTCCTGATTGCCGCCCTAATCCTAAGTATTCAAGCAAACGCGGACGTAAGCAGTGCCGACTTCACCGATCCCTGGCAAGCTTATGCGCACGAATTATTGCGCGATAGCGTTGCTTTCAAAAGCGTGCGTGGCGAGAAACAAGTTGTGCCGTTCGTCGAATTCCTGGCACAGAAATTCGTCGACGCCGGATTCCCCGACGAGGACGTGCAAATATTGCCAGTGGATTCGGACGACGAACCGGTTGCCTCACTCGTCGTCCGCTACCGCGGTTCGTCGGAAAGTAAACGCCCTATTCTCTTCCTGGCACATACTGATGTTGTCGTCGCAGCGGGCGAATGGGAACGCGATCCGTTTGTACTAACCGAAGAAGCGGGCTTCTATTGGGGCCGTGGCGTTCTCGATGACAAGTTCGCGACCACTATCCTCACGACAAATTTCGCACGGCTAAGGTCGGAGGGCTTCGTTCCGGAACGCGATCTGATTCTTGCCTTTACCGGCGACGAAGAAACCCGAATGCTGTCAACAAAATCGCTTACGCAAGATCACTTCGAGCTTATCAATGCGGAGTTCGCATATAACCTCGATGCCGGAGCGGGACGAATCAGCGAAGACTTCAAACCGATCGCTACGTTTCTGCAGTTCGCTGAGAAAATGTACATATCTTTTACAGTGACTGCGCGAAATCCGGGTGGTCACAGCTCAAAACCCACACTCGATAACGCCATCGCCGATTTAGCCAGAGCGATTACTGCTATTCACGATTTTGACTTTCCGGTGCGCTCGAACAACGAGACGCGCACGTACTTTGCGGAAATGGGCAAGCTCACTGACGGCGAACTGGGAGAAGCCATGCGCCGCTTTGCTGAAGATCCCTATGACCAGGCTGCGGCCGAGTTTTTGAAGGGCCAGCCAGAGCAGGTCGGCATCACCAGAACAACCTGTGTACCGACCCTGTTGAGCGGCGGACATGCCGAAAACGCATTACCTGAATCTGCGACACTAACCGTCAATTGCAGAGTCTACCCCGGAGTTTCAGTCGCAGAAGTCAAACAGACGTTGCAGGAAGTAATTAACGACCCTGCTATAGAAGTAGCGGCGGTGGCAGAGTATTCGCCCGCGCCCGCTTCAATCATTCGTGATGACATTTATCCTTTGATAGACGCTGCAATGCAGGAACAGTATTCGGGAGTGCCCATCGTGCCGCTGATGGCGCCCTACGCAACGGATGGAGTCTATTTTCGACGTGCCGGCATTCCGACGTACGGTTTGTACGGACTGTTTCTGCGCGACGGAGAAGATAAGTCCCATTCGAACAATGAGAGTCTGCCAATAGATCGCTTCTACGAGGCGCTGGATTTTTGGTACAGATTGGCCCAGAGCTCGTCCGCCCTATAGGCCGGCCCTCATAGGTAATTACGCAGCAACTACGTCCAGCAATACGTAGCGCAGCATCACTTCGTAGCTGCTCTTATCGAGCTTCATTCCGTCGGGAATTTCGAGAGTGTGTATAGGCGTACCCTGCGAGTCGCAGATCTCTTGAAACACGCCTGCCGTATCGCGATAAACGCGATACTTCACATCACGTTCCTCTTCGTACTTAAGAAGTACCGTACTGTCTGTCCAATCCTGAATAGTCGCTGCTACCATGATCCTCTCCGTGTCACTTGTCTCGTTACAGAGAGTGTTGCAAGGGCTGTGCCAAGACAGGTATTCACACTGCACAATCAGGATATCACCTACTTATCAACAACTTAGGTGTTCTCTCAAGATAACTCATCGTGACCATTACCCGTCAGATTTGTCATTTTGTGACCACATAATCAGCGAATTTGCGACAAGCGCTTTACATAACTACAGCGGCCAAACGGCGAGTATCGTCGGCACTGATACCGCAACGATGATAATTTCGAGTGGCAAACCCATTCGCCAATAGTCGCCAAAGTGATACCCGCCCGGCCCCATGATCAACGTATTGTTTTTGTGCCCGATCGGCGTGAGAAAAGCACACGATGCCGCCACTGCAACGCCCATCAGGAACGGGTCCGGACTCACGTCGAGCCTGGTCGCAATTTCGATCGCAATCGGTGCGGCGATCACAGCGGTTGCGGTGTTATTCATAACGTCGGACAAAGTCATCGTAACGATGACCAGCAGTAACAAGACAATGGCTGGTGAATATCCCGCCGACAAAGTAACGATGCCGTCTGCGATTAATCCAGTGCCACCAGTTGTTTGCAGCGCCGAACCAATCGGAATCATGGAACCCAGTAAAACGATCACGGGCCATTCAACAGATGTGTACACGTCGCGAATAGGGACAATATTAAAGAACACATAGGCGGCTGCGACGCAGCCCAAAGCGACCGGTAGATAAACCAAGCCGGTGCTCGCTACAGCAATCGCAGCGACGAACAAACCCACGGCAAGCCAAACCTTGTCACGCTGAATAACGCGTTGACCACGATCCGCCAATGGCAACAGGCCCAATCGATTGGTCACATCCGCGAGGCGTTCCTCATCGCCGAGTAGCAGAACTACATCGCCTGGTTTTAGTTCGACTTTGCGTAGTTTGTCGCGAAACTTTTCTCCCTGTCTGGAGACACCAACAAGCGCGACGCGATAGCGATATAACAATCGAACGGATATGGCCGAACGTCCTGCCAAGCGCGACGACTCGCTGACCACAAGTTCACTCAGCGTCAGATTTTCACTTTCTAACTGATCAAGTCCCTTACCTACATACTCGAGACCCAGAGATCCAATTGCTTCCTCAAGACTGTCTGGGCTCGCTTCTATGACCAGCAAGTCGCCGCTCTTGATCTCAGTCGTTCGCACAAGACCCGGCACGCGACGTCCACGGCGCACCAGACCGACAATTTCGACATCGCTTTTCTCGGCCAACGTGTCCAACTCACGTACCTGCTTGCCGATGATCGGCGAGCCTTCCGATACTTTCGCTTCCGCAATGTAGTCCGCCAGATCGAATAATTCTTCAGCCGCATTGCTTGCGCGTCTATCTGCAGGCAACAACCGCCAACCGATGAGCGCAACGTAGGCAACGCCAACTGAAGCGCATACCAGTCCTACGGGTGCGAAGTCGAACATTTGGTACGACTCCCCCAACGCATCACCGCGAAATTTGGCGATGATGATGTTGGGCGGCGTGCCGATCAGGGTAATCATGCCGCCGAGGATCGATGCGAATGACAACGGCATTAAGGATAGTGACGGACTGCGTTTGCTCTTCTTCGCTGCCTGCAGGTCCACCGGCATCAACAAGGCCAGTGCGGCAACATTGTTCATAACCGCCGATAACGCAGCGGCAAGACCCGACATGATGGCAACATGGGAGGCCAGTTTGCGCCCGGAATCGACGGCGTAGCGCGCAAGTAGTTCGATCACCCCCGAATTCGACAGTCCGCGGCTGATGATCAGAACCAGGGCAATAATTACGGTAGCAGGATGGCCGAAGCCGGAGAACGCGTCATCCGCGGGAACGACACCGGTGAGCAAAGCAATCAGCAACGCAACGAAAGCGACTAAATCGTAGCGCCAGCGCCCCCAGATCAGAAATACAAAAACAAAAAACAGTAGTCCGAAAAGCAATGCCTGATCCGACGTCACGGTCGCGGCTCCTCAATAGCAATCCCTGTCGAAGACGATACGCGATACGATTCACCCATGTCTGTGATTTTTTTGATACTGCTCGTGCTCGCAATCGTTTTCCTTCCCGGACTGTGGGTGCGTCGTGTAATGGAGCGTTACAGCGCTCCGGAAGATCGCTATTCAGGGACCGGCGAACAACTTGCCCGTCATCTTCTGGACAAGAATGGCCTACAGACCGTTGCAGTCGAGGTCACAGAACAAGGCGACCACTACGATCCGACTGAAAAAGTGGTTCGGCTGACTGCGGAAAAATTTAACGGCCGTTCATTGACCGCGATTACTGTTGCGGCGCACGAAGTCGGGCACGCGATTCAGGACGCAAAGAATTACGCGCCGCTGCGGATTCGTGGCCATTTGGTGCGCGCGAGCCAGAAAATCGAACGCCTTGGCGCCGGCGTCTTATTGATCTCTCCGTTCGTTGGCGCACTGACGCGAGCTCCTGGGCTCGGCATGGTCATGTTTGCGGCCGGGTTTTTCACATTGGCGACATCCACGCTGGTTCATTTCGTCACTTTACCGACGGAATTCGATGCCAGTTTTGGCCGCGCGTTGCCCATTCTCAAAGAGCACAAGATTTTGAAGAAGGTGGATAGACCACACGCGCGGCGTCTGTTGACCGCTGCGGCGTTGACTTATGTGGCCGCGTCGCTCATGAGTTTGCTCAATATCGCTCGTTGGTGGGCGATTCTGCGGCGCTAGCAGTTACCAGGGGTCAATCGCTAACAAGTCGACGGGATAGCCTGTGTCTGCGTGCAAAATCATCATCCCGTCTGCGGCCCTGCCTCTGACCGGCAGATACAGGTAAGCATCTGCGGACAGTTCCTGTCGCGCCAGCCACTCATTAATTGGCCCTGCGCGGACATCATTTGCCGATAACAATGTAGACAGCGGTATTGCCGCCTCTTTGATGAATGACATCCCTTGCGCGTACGCTTTCCAAAATTCGGGCCGCCGATCGATATCCTGCATTCCCAGGATCACGGTTTCGTCGATGAGTCGATTCATTACATCAACGTCGGTCGGTAGTTCAGCGTAAATCAGTCGCGGGGTGATCCAGGGTCGCGCCGCCAATTGGCGGTTATTCAGCGTCTCAAGATCGACCTCAGGCGCTGTAACCAGCTCGAAGCGATCCACCGCGAATACGACGAAATCCGGTTGGCGCTCCTGAATTTCGTACATCGCCCAGCCCAAAATCACGATCTCGATGCAGGCAATGATTATCAGATCGGACTTCAGGCCCCGCTTACCCGGTTTATACACGAGCGTAGACAGACCTGGCCCGACCACCAGATTCACCGCTGCCAGTACCAGAAACAGCTTACCAACCCCGGAAATCAGGAAATAACCGCCCGGAAACCACAAAAAACGGATCACCATAAAAGCCAGCAAAAGCAGGCTCGCGGTCGCGGTAAATCGCCGTGTAAACAGTACTGCTCTTGTCATCAAGTAATCCGCTCCAATATCGCTGTGCATGATAAGCGGAATTCGCAGCGAAATCGCTGGTTTAGGGGCGTTTGCGCTGTTATTATCCGCGCCCGAAAGCCCG
>CAYWYT010000179.1:0-5779 GCA_964462665.1 uncultured Woeseiaceae bacterium
TCGCCTTGTCGATACTGGATAGCTCGCCAACAACAACTTCGCGCTTGATCTCAAGTCCGACGACAAAAAAGAAAATCGCCATCAGGCCGTCTTTGATCCAGTGCGAGAGAGTTAGCTTGAACTCCCATTCGCCGAATCGAACACCCATGTAGGTGTGGGACAGGTCGTAATAGAATTGGCCCCACTGCGAGTTGGCCCATATCAGGGCGACCGCAGTAGCACCTATTAGAATGAATGCGCTGACTACCTGCGAGTGCAGAAAGCGCTGGAACATGTTGTTGCCGGAAATATGGGCTGCCACGGTCGGTGCCTTCCTAGATATAGAACTTGCTACTGCTGGAGCCGCGAATTATACCTGCCTTATCAGGCTCTGGCCTTCGTTAGCAGCAATGTTCCGAAGCCAAGGATGAACAGTGATAAGAACGGCTCGAAAGGCCAATACGGAAACCACAACTCGAGATCGGCAGACCATTGCGGTGTCGTTAGGAATGCGGAAACGGGCTTTTGCCAGTGCTGGCCTGTTACGGACACCACGAGACCGAAGACGATCACGGCGCCACCGACGACCTTAAACACGAGTGATGGCCTGCGCTCGCGCTGCTTGCTCCAGGCCGCAATTCTTAGCGCAAATGCGGTAAAACCGCCCCAATAGAAAACGTAGTCGATCGCACCCGGGTTCCCGTAGTAATGCGAAAAGTTCCACCAATAGACGCTAAAAGGATATGCAAAAAGAAAATAGATACCGGTCTTGTGCAGTAACTTCCATTGCTCCCGACTCAAATATTTTCGCCCAAAGTGGAAAGACGTCAACACCATCGCGGGAAGGAAAATATAACCGATGCTCCCTTCCAGTTCGTCACGAAGCAAGTAAACGTCGGCGTAGTAATAATCGCGGAAGAAGTACGACATAATGAAAATGAACAAACCTTGCCACGCCATCGCAACGGCAAAGCACAGCCCAAAATATTTTCGATTGCGCAGCCACCACATCGAAAACGGCCCAGGAAACAGAATCTGTATAGAGGATGCCGCAACAACCAGAAATATGAACGGCACCGCAAAGCGCACGGAATAGGAGATCATGTGCGACACGCCGTCGCCGGTGGACAGATCCGTTCCCGCTAATTCGAAAGCAATGACAATGGATATCGGTATCGAGATGAGCCAGAACAAGCCCCATGCATTGATGGTTTTGTTCTTCAACACCGACTTCAGGTCAACACTCATAATCTTCCATCGTTTCGACTTTCTCATTCAGATCGTACATGAGCGACCGTGCCGATAGGTAAAGAATACGATAACTGATTATCGTGCTAGTATTTTTGACATGCCAGACTCCCTACAGAAGCAGGCCCGCCACGCGCTCCAAATCGCTGTCGCCTTCGCGCCATGGGTAGTGTCCATGTTTGCACTTTACTGGCTGGAGTACGGACAGATCTGGACGACCGAAACGGCCCATCGTGGCAAGATATCTGTAGCGATATTGCTTATTGGCATGGGAGGATCGTTTCTCGTTCATTCATATTTCGCGAAACGTCGGCAAAGCTAAGCAATCCAGCTATTAAACAGTTGGAGTAGCACGGCCAGCACGATAGAATCCCTGATTATGTGTTTCACGGCTGATAGCGAATGGCATCCTCTTTAGATCTGCAGATCGCTGTCATCGTTCCGTGTCGTAATGAAGCGGCCAGTATCACTAGCGTGGTGCACGATTTTCATGCCGCGGTGCCCGGCGCCACTGTATTCGTCTACGACAACAATTCTGATGACGAAACCGCGAAAATAGCCGCAGAGGCAGGTGCTATCGTCCGCTCGGAACTCTTGCCCGGAAAAGGAAATGTCGTGCGACGGATGTTCGCCGACATCGACGCAGACATTTATATCCTCGTCGATGGTGACGACACCTACGATGCCGCAAGCGCAGGGAAAATGATCGAGAAACTGGAAACCGGGATTCTCGACATGGTCACAGGGGTTAGGATTTCGGTCGATGACGAGTCTTATCGGCCCGGTCACAAATTCGGCAATTTCGTGTTGACGGGAATCGTCGCCATGATCTTCGGCAGCCGCTCATCGGATTTGCTTTCCGGTTATCGAGCTTTCTCGAGACGGTTTGTAAAATCCTTTCCCGCGCTAACGAGTGGATTCGAAATCGAAACGGAGCTAACCGTACATGCCCTGGAATTGAGAATGCCGATTGACGAAGTCGAGACACCGTACAAGTCGAGACCAGACGGCTCGGAAAGTAACCTGAGAACGATACAGGACGGAGTTCGCATATTGAAAACCATCCTGTTGCTCGCCAAGACGGAAAGACCGTTGCACTTTTTCGGTCTATTTTTTGTCATTCTCGCCACCGCAGCGATCGCTCTTTCGTGGCCACTATTCAGCACCTACATGGAGACTGGTCTGGTACCTCGTTTCCCAACGGCTCTAATGTCGACCGGCTTAATACTATTGGCATTCCTAAGCATGGCCTGCGGCATTATTCTGGATACCGTCACTCGCGGACGCCAGGAGATGAAGAGATTGTACTATTTGAGTGTTGCTCGTCATCGCCGAGGACAGCGTGAATAGCCGCAAGCTACCGGGTTTTGTTGTCGTTGGAGCAATTGGCTTTCTGATCGACGCCGGGATTCTCACCATTTTGATGACGGGTTTCGGATTCGATCACTATAGCGCAAGGGCCATCTCATTCACCGTTGCGGTTACGTTTACCTGGTATATGAATCGACGTTGGGTCTTCGAGAAGAGCTCTGCCAGCATGAATGGTCGGGAGTACTCTTCCTATATTTTCGTGCAAGTAATCGGTGCGGTGATCAATTTGTCGGTTTTCGTCGCTGTCATTGAAATCGTACCGAGCCTTACGAGCATGCCGGTCATTCCCCTTGCGGTCGGAGCTGTTACCGCGCTGCTTTTCAATTTCAGCGCATCGAGTCGATTCGTATTCTCAGAGCCGCAGAACAATAAGACAGAACCGGGTGGGTCCGAGCAATGACTGTACCCTCATCTGATACGACCTATAGTGGCCGCGACAACCTCGAGGCCATGAAAAAGGCAACTCGATATAACAACTTTTTGATTGATTTGATTCGAAAGTACTCGATCGGCAAGCGAGTATTGGATCATGGTGCCGGCGCGGGAACTTTTGCCACACCGATTGCTGCTGGTGGTATGCAAGTCGTCTGCATGGAACCCGATGACGGTCTTCGAGCCGAGCTCAGCCAGGCCGGCCTGGAAGTGGCTGCCAGTCTTGAAGAGATTCCGGATTCTTCGGTCGACTACGCATACACATTAAATGTTCTCGAACACATTAAGGATGATCGGGAAGCTATCGTCGAACTTTACCGCTGCCTGAAGCCGGGCGGCCGGCTGCTCGTTTACGTGCCAGCGTTTCGCGTTCTCTATAGCCAGATGGACACCCACGTGGGGCATTTTCGCCGCTACCGACGCAAGCCATTGAAACACCTCTTGCAAAATACGGGTTTTGCTATAGACGCGGCCTATTACGTAGACAGCCTGGGTTATCTAGCGACGCTGGTCTACAAACTCGTCGGCAGTCGCTCTGGCAGCGTTAGTCCGGGTAGTGTCGCTTTTTACGACACCGTGATATTTCCGCTAAGCCGGATCGTCGATTTTTTGAGCCTTGGCTCCTTTGGGAAGAACCTGACGATAGTCGCGACCAAACCACCGCAGCTACCTCATGATTGACGATAACAGCGCCCATCTGCACAGAGCAGCAACGATTCTATTGTGGTTGCTCGCGACTGCGATCGGCATTTTCTTATCAATGCTCGTTATTGACGCAGCGTTTTTTGAGGGTGAATACATTCCGTTGGGGAACGACTCTTTTTATCATGCGCGCCGCATGCTCGACACTGCTGTCGGTGAACGAGGGTTCTACCAATTTGATGATCGCACGCACGTGCCCGACGGCAGCTGGATTCCCTGGCCCTGGGCGTATGACTATCTAATGGGCCAGGCGGCCTGGCTCGCGCAGTGGCTTCGACCGTCGACAGACCCGATGGGCTTCCTGAGTTACGTACCGGTCGCCTGGTTAGCGGTCAATGCGGCATTGTTCCTGGCGGCCGCCGGACAAGCAGGCTTAACGCTCGCCAATCGCGCGATGGCAATGCTGGCTTTTTCCCTGGCACCTTTTGTTCAACTCATGCACATGGTCGGCAAAGTGGACCATCATTTTGTCGAATTCACTTTTGTGTTGCTTGTAACCTGGCTTGGCCTGCGCTTATTTTCTGCAAAACAAAGCAGAGCATCAGCGATTGGGCTCGGGCTTGCATTGGGACTGGCGCCGGGATTTCACAATGGCCTGTTCATTTTGCAGATTCCCGTCCTCGTGAGCGTCGGATTATTGTGGCTACGTGGCGAACGGCTGGCACGCGGGGACTTGTATGCGCTGGCGTTGTCCCTGCTGGCCGCCACCATCGTTATCGTGCTGCCGTCAGGGCCGTTCCAGCAAGGCATGTTCGAATTTGGCCTGCTGTCATGGTTTCATTTGTACGCTGCCGCCTGCACCTCTGTGGTGCTTGTCTTCGTCGGCAGGCGGGACTTTGACAAGAAGTCTCTGCTGACATTGATCGCCATTTGCGTGCTTCTGGCCCTGCCATTGCTAGGACAACTGCTGCACGGTATGGCGTTCTTGTCACGCGACATCTCCATTCTGGACGGTGTGCTCGAAGCAATGAGCCCATACACATTGTTCTTTGATCAATTCGGACCGCTACGGACGGTTGCCCACTACAGCTGGCTGCTGCTACTTGCGCCGATCCTGCTTATTTATTACCTGTGGTGTGCTTCGCGGCGTAGCCCGCCTCGAGACTTGTTTTTTGCAGTAATGGCGGTGTTCGGACTCGCGTTTCTGATGGCGCAATTCCGTTTTAATTACTTCGGCCTTTTCAGTTTGATCGTCGGTTTCCTGCTCGCCGCGCAGCGTCTGGCTGATCGGTTTCATTGGCAAAAGGGTTTGCTTACCGTTGGCTTGCTAGCCAGTATCCTGATTGCCTACCAGCCTCCATTGCGACAACACCTGTTTGCTGTTTATGCCTTGGGCGCCGCACCGATATATGAAAGAGCGCGCCCTCTGTTTCTGGAGCTGGCCGAGCGTTGCGAACAAGCACCGGGAGTCGTACTGGCAAACGCGAATGACGGCAACTATTTGCTCTTCCATACCGAGTGCACTGTCATCAGCAATAATTTCAGGCTTACGACTGAGGACGAACTCAAGATTGCGCAGATTGATGAAATGATGCGGCTGTCGCCCGACGCATTACGCGCGTATCAGCCCGATGTGAAATATTTGCTGCTACGCGTGAATGATTTCATTGTTGAAGGTGACCGCGGCATCGAGATCGATAGAAGCGTTCCGCTTGCCAGGCTCCTTGTATCAAATTCAGAACCGCCAGACGGCTTTGAGTTGATTAAGACCATTTGGCTCGAGCGCGACGGCAAAACTGAACTGTATGCCAAAGCTTTTGCACTGCATTGAGCATCGACAAGCCGGAGATTTCCGTTTTCACCAGATTCTTAATTATCCCGGCGACTATCCTGATGTCGCTAGTCTGCGAGGTCACCGCAGCACAGTCATTGTCGTCATCGCCTGAGGATGGCAAGGACCTGGCCGAGTTGCGATCCGAGCCGGCATCGAATCAGTCTCCCCCGACTGCGGACCGTCCTCGAATTGGGCTGGCGCTTGGAGGCGGCGGTGCGAAGGGCGCGGCGCATGTCGGCGTTCTGCAGGTTTTGGACGAGTTACGTATCCCGA
>CAYWYT010000180.1:0-5758 GCA_964462665.1 uncultured Woeseiaceae bacterium
GCAGTATAGGTGGTCAGCGGCGCTGTGAGTATTAACCACGAGGGTAACTTGAGGTGATTGCCGTATGATTAATGACAATTGTTAGGTCACACGAGAGCAGCAATGAAATTGCACATGATTTGGGTCGTCGGATTGGTTTTGAGCGCGACGGGTTGCGGTGAGAAAGAACAGGTCATGTCTGAGCCGATGGACGAGGCATCAATGAGCACGCCCGAAGCCGCCGCTCTCACGGCAGAGCATGAGATTTGGCAGAACGAATCTTTTCGGGAGCACATGCACCTGCACGCGGATAATCTCGACAATCTCTATTTCGCCCTCGCGGATGGCGATCTCGACGCGGCGCAAGAATCAGCCAACTGGCTGGCGACTCACGACACCAATAGCGATGTCCAGTCCGCCTGGCTGCCGTATCTGTATAGCATGCGCACGGCGGCCGAAGCCGTTGAAGCCGCGCCCGATATTGCGACCGCACAAACCGCGGCGGAGCAAATCACCGCTCATTGTCAGCAATGCCATACTGCTGTCGGAGTCAGCCCTCTATAGAAAATAGATGGGGTTGGAGCAACGCTCAGTAGCCCTCTATACCACTCATATCGGGCAAGTCATGGGCAATGCCCTTATGGCAGTCAATACACGTCTTCTCGCCAGCGGCGAGTGATGTGGAGTGCTGTTGAGACGCCCTGAGGCTTTGCGTCGTGAAATCCATATAGTCGAAATCGTGGCAATTGCGGCATTCCAGCGAGTCGTTCGCCTTAAACCGCGCCCATTCGTTTTCGGCAAGTTCCCGACGCTTGGCATTGAATTTGTCACGTGTGTTGATCGTCCCAAACAGCTTTCCCCAAACGTCTTTGGAAGCCGCGGTTTTGCGTGCAATCTTCTCAGTCCAGTCATGCGGAACGTGGCAATCGGGGCACGTTGCCCTAACGCCCGATCGATTTGTGAAGTGAATCGTGTCTCGCATCTCCTGGTAGACATTATCCGCATGTTCGTGGCAACCAATGCAGAATTCCTCGGTATTGGTTGCCTCCAGAGCCGTGTTGAACCCGCCCCAGAAAATGACGCCGGCGATAAAGCCGCCGAGAGTCAGTGCGCCAATGCTGTAATGAAGGCTTGGGCGACGGATATCCCGCCGGAGTTTGCGAAAATATTGAAACACGCTAGTCGTCCTTGCCGTTAGCCGTAGCCGCGCGTTCATCGATCAATTCGTCCATGTCCTGGAAATCGTTCTCCAGTGCATCGCGAGAAACCGTCTGATTGACGTGGCATTGATTGCAGAAATAGCGCCGCGGCGAGATTTCCGCGAGGAAGTTACCTTCCCTGTCCATGTAATGCGTAACACTAATCATCGGGGCCTGGCTTTCCTCGGTCCGTCGCCTGGCATGGCACGACATGCACTTGTTTACCTGCAGGTTAACGTCATAGTCACGCGTGTCGTGCGGTATCAGCGGCGGCTGCATCGGGTAGTTTCTCTTCGACTTAATATCGCCATCGAAAACCTGGGGAATCGCGGTGGGATCGGCTTCGCTGTCTATCGGTGTACCGTTGCGCAATGTTGCAATCTCGTCAGCTGTTACAACACCGAGAAATAGCGCCAGGGCCACGACCAGAAAAGCTGCTACGTTCGTTTTCCGTTTCATTATCTGCTCCCTCAGGCCTTAACCATTTTGACGGCACATTTCTTGTAGTCCGTCTGTTTTGACAACGGGTCTGTCGCATCCAGCGTGACTTTGTTGACTAGTCGGGAGGCATCAAACCAAGGCATGAAAATAAGTCCTTTTGGCGGCCGATTGCGGCCCCGGGTTTCGATCCGGGTCCTGACCTCGCCGCGCCGCGATACTATCTTGACTGCGTCACCTCTGCGCATGCCGCGCTCGTCTGCGTCGTCGGGATGCACATACACCAGGGCATCAGGCATGGCCCGCTGCAGCTCGGGCACACGCTGTGTCATCGATCCGGAGTGCCAGTGCTCGAGCACTCTGCCCGTGCTTAGCCACAGGTCGTATTCGTCGTCCGGGCTTTCGGCCGCTGGCTCGTACGGCAACGCGAAAATGACCGCCTTGCCATCCGGTTTGCCGTAGAAGTCCCAGTCACTCCCAGGTTTAACATAGGGGTCGGAACCTTCTTTGAAGCGCCACAGCGTCTCTTTGCCATCCACAACCGGCCAACGCAGGCCGCGTGTCTGGTGATAGACCTCATAGGGTGCCAGGTCATGGGCCTTGCCTCGGCCGAACTCCGCGTACTCCTCAAACAGACTCTTCTGCACGTAATAGCCAAAATACTGCGACTCGTTATTGCCGTGATCGGGACTGATCTCGGACAGCGGATAGCGATTGGCATGGCCGTTCGTGAAAAGCACCTCATAGAGTGTCTTGCCGCGGTATTCGGGCGACGCGTCCAGCAACTCCTTGGGCCAGACTTCGTCTGTCGTGAAGCGCTTGGAAAACTCCATGACTTGCCACATGTCCGAACGTGACTCGCCGGGCGGTTCGATCATCTGATACCAGCTTTGTGTGCGACGCTCGGCGTTGCCGTAAACGCCCTCCTTTTCTATCCACATCGCGGTGGGCAGAATCAGGTCGGCTGCCTCGGCTGTTACTGTCGGATAGGGGTCCGAGACAACAATGAAGTTATCGGGATTGCGATACCCCGGGAGCGCTTCCTCGTTGATATTGGCCGCAGCCTGCATATTGTTATTGCACTGCACCCAGTAGGCGTTGATCTCGCCGTCTTTCAGCTTGCGATTTTGTAACACGGCGTGGAAGCCCGGTTTGCCAACGATCGTTCCTTCCGGCAACCGCCAGATTTTCTCAGCAATTGCACGGTGTTCTGGGTTGTTGACCACCATGTCCGCCGGTAAGCGGTGCGAAAAGGTACCCACTTCGCGAGCGGTACCGCAAGCTGACGGTTGACCGGTGAGGCTGAACGGGCTGTTACCCGGTGTCGAAATTTTTCCCGTCAGAAGATGAATGTTGTAGATCAGATTATTGCACCACACACCACGCGTATGCTGGTTGAAACCCATGGTCCAGAACGACACGACCTTGCGATCCGGGTCCGCATAAAGTTCAGCGAGCGCACGCAGTCTGTCGACGGGCACGCCGCTAAGCTCCGATACCGAGTCCTCGTCATAGTCACTGACAAACTCGGCGAACTCGTCGAAGGTCATGGGTTGGGATCCGCCGCTGTTCGGGTTCGCGGCAGCCATCTGTTTGGGATGGTCGTCACGAAGCCCGTAGCCGATATCGGTATCGCCGCGCCTGAAATTTGTGTGCTTGTTGACGAAGTCGTGATTGACCTTGTCATTGCTGATGATGTAGTGGGCGATGTAGTTGAGAATGGCCAGATCGGTCTGCGGCGTGAAGATCAAATCGATATCCGCGAGATCGAAGCAGCGATGTTTGAAGGTCGACAGAACAGCCACCTTTACATGCGAGGCGCTGAGCCGCCGATCGGTAACCCGCGTCCAGAGGATCGGATGCATCTCCGCCATGTTGGAGCCCCACAATACGAACGCGTCAGTGGCTTCAATGTCGTCGTAACAGCCCATCGGTTCGTCGATACCGAAGGTGCGCATAAAGCCACCGACGGCAGACGCCATGCAATGCCGCGCATTGGGCTCAATGTTGTTTGATCGAAAACCGGCTTTCATTAATTTAACAGCGGCATACCCTTCCATGGCAGTCCACTGACCCGAACCGAACATGCCGACAGAGGTTGGTCCTTTGTCCTTCAATGCCGCCTTGAATTTCTCTGCCATGACATCGAACGCCTCATCCCAGCTCACGGGCGTGAAGTCGCCTTCCTTGTGGTATTGGCCATCCCGCTTGCGCAATAGCGGCCTCTGCAATCGATCTTTGCCGTACATGATCTTGGACAGGAAATAACCCTTGACGCAATTGATGCCCTTGTTGACCGGCGATTTGATGTCGCCGTGAGTGGCAACAACTTTGCCGTCGAGAGTGGCAACGTTGACCGAACAACCAACGCCACAGAAGCGACACGGTGCCTTGTTCCATTCCAGGCGCGTAAGGTCTTCTCCTGTTACAACGTTGCTTGCCATGGCAGGTACTGCAACGCCTGCAACACCGGCCGCTGCGGCGATCGCATTGGCCTTCATGAATTTTCGTCTGCTGACTGTCATTTGTTCATCGCCTCCGGCGCGTTCTCATATTCATGGTAAACGGGCGCTACCGAAATAACGCCTCCTACGGTTCCGAGGCTGGTTGCGAAGTCGGCCAACTCGCGGACATCGCGAGCCTCGGCAGTTACAACCAGCTTGCCCTTCTGTTCTGCATGTACTTCGAGGCCGGGCACCGCATTGATGCGCTCAGCCACCTCGACCCCGTCTTCGGGTCGGGTCCTGATCACGTAACTTGCAACGTGATATTCATTGTCAGCCATGTGTCTGTGCCTCCAGCGAATTTTCCGGACAGGTGGCGATGCATGCCCCACAGCCCGTACAGGTATCGTTGTCAATCTGTGGAGTTGCCACAGACCCGAGTTGCGGAGTAAAACGAATGGCCTCGACTTCGCAAACGTCAGCGCAAGTCTGGCAAACGACTTGTCGTTTGGCCAGGCAACTATCCAGGACCCGCACCTCAAGTCGCCATACAGGCTGCACGGTTTCGGACAATGCGCCGTCTGCACAAACATCGACGCAGCGCATGCAAAACGTGCATTCGCCCTCCCTGAAATCGATCTCCGGGTACCCGCCCGAGCCGCGCAAGATGATGCCCTCCGGACAGGCCGTAACGCATTCGTCACAAGTCGTGCACCTGGCCGTGAATTCAGGTTCTGCAAGCGCTCCGGGAGGCCGGATTGGCAGCGGCGATGTCGGCGACCTGCCCCGCAACAGGCTACGCCTGGACAAGTTGACTGATTGCTCCACAGCTTAGCTCGCGCCCGGTGGACCGAATATCAACTGCAACATCCAAATCGTGAACCCGTAACCGCCAACGAGAATGACGGAAAGCAGGGGAAACAGGATAACGGCGATAAAAATGAAAACGCGGCGTTCACCGCGCCTCGTCAACACATGGTCGTCGTCAGAACTACTGGTACTCATATACAGACAACATTAATGAATCTCCGATCGTTTTTTTGTCAAACTCAACGCTATAATGCGTTTTTTTTCAGCCAGAGTCACCTCATGAAACTACGTATACGGCGAAACACCATCCGCCTGCGACTCAAACGAAACGAGGTGGATCAAATCGCTTCGGGCAAGAGCATTGTCGAAGAAACGCATTTTCCGGATTCGGTACTCACTTACCGATTGGATGTGTCCGATGACGGCAAGTTCTCAACGAGTTTCAACGACGGTAAATTGGCGATCCGTGTCCCTGTTGCCGAGCTGACGGAGTGGGCAAAGACTGAGCAGGTGTCCATGGTCGCTGAGCAGGCGCTGGGGGATTCGGGCAGCTTGTCTGTATTGATAGAGAAAGACTTCAGCTGCCTTGCCCCGGGACATCATCGTCCTGACGAGGATGACGTAGATACCTATGCTCACCCGGAAGCCGAGTCTGGCCGCGGCTGCTAGTGGGATCCACTGCGGTTAGTTGCTTGCTACTGAAAATCTCTGCATCACTGCTTAACGACACATCCGTTTCGAACCCGAGGGTTCGGTCACATATTGGCCGTTGGACTGGTATTATCCCTGAATGAAACGGAAAAGCCTGAAGCATCGCCGGGCTACGGAGTTTTCGGCGCTCATCGCCCTGCTCCTCGCAGCGCTCGGCTGGGGCGCGCCCTCAGCAGC
>CAYWYT010000181.1:0-5672 GCA_964462665.1 uncultured Woeseiaceae bacterium
CCGGATGGCCCAGAGAAATACGACCGATGTCGCTGAACGCGATGAACATCATAAAGATGCCGGCGCCGAACCCGAGCACCAAATACAGAAAGCCGAAGTTCTCAACAACGAAGCTACGCGCCAAGCCGACCCAGGCGGCGCCTTGTTGCGGATAGATGATCAGCGGAAGAGTCACTGCCAGCAGCAGCATTAGCGCGCCAAAAAACGTCGCCTTATCAATAAGCTTGAACGAATCACGCATATTTGGTGGGATTTTCTCTAACGCTTGGTAGCGGGCAACATAACACGGATAAACGCATCTACTGCGATCGCGGAGTCCGGCGTCACGAGCAATGGATTTACATCCAGCTCCAATAAACGGCCCTCATTGGCAATCGCAAAGGCCACGATCGCTTCTACCGCGTCTAAGACTGCATCCATATTGCCAACCAAACCACCGCGATATCCGTCGATAATTCGAGCGACCTTGAGAGATTGAAGCGCAGCTGCAATGTCATCGCGGCTTGCAGGTAACAATAGTGACGCGGTGTCATCGAGAAGCTCCACCATGGTGCCACCTGTGCCTATGAGCAGCGATAGCCCGAACGAAGAATCGCGACTTACGCCGACTATGAGTTCGGCGACCATCGGGCGCGCCATGGCCTCCACGAGGAACTGATTAAAATTTACCGCCATCGACTCCGTTGCAGTACGTACAGCAGCATCGTCTGCGAGCCCGACCATCACTGCACCGGCCTCACTCTTGTGTGCAAGCTCGTCGGACACGGCTTTGAGAACGACCGGGTAGCCGATCGCCGCAGCCGCTGCGACTGTCTCGGTCGCGGCACAAACCCGGCCTGCCGGTATGTTTACGTTGTATTCGGCCAAAGCTGCTTTGCTGGACACCTCATCCAATGACTGTGCGTCTCCGGACAATTCAGTGTGTGTGAGTACCGCTTCGATGTTGGCAACGTTCGCTTGCGTTGCCCCGATCTGCGCTGCCGCTCTGACCGCGAAAATACAGTCTTCGATACCCTGCATAGGTGCAATACCTGCACCGGCAAGACGCTGCCGAACGTCTGTCGGCAAATTTTCTGGTAACGACGAGACAACGACCGCGCGTTGACCTGTGTCACGAACAGCATCAATCAATGCTTGTTCTGTAATTTGCCAGTTCGATTGATCTGCACCTTCATGCGGTGGGTAATCGAGCACCAACAAAGTGCAAGCGAACTTGTTGCTTAGAAATCTCGCAAAGCAGGCGTTTAGTTGCTCGTAGTCACCCCAAATGTAGAGGTGATAATCGAGTGGATTAGCGACGTTGACCCGCGCGCCTAACAAATTCTGCAACTCCGATGTGGACGACGGCGTCAAAGCTGGCATATCCACATCCAGTCGGTCCGCAAAATCGGCAACCAGCGAGGCTTCGCCGCCAGAACAGCTCATGGAACCCAAGGTGTTGTCTTGCAACGGGCCAACGATGGACAGAAATTTCATAGTCTCGAGAAACTGCGGCACGGTATCGCAACGTGCGACGCCGACGCGTTTGAATAGCGCGGAGTACAGTCGGTCAGATCCAGCCAACGACCCTGTGTGGCTCATCGTTATTTCAGCACCCAGCGACGAGCGCCCGGTTTTCAGGGCAACGATCGGTACGCCCTTCTGCAATGCCTGTATCGCGGCCGCAGAAAATCCTGCGATGTCCTGAATACCTTCAATGTGCAAGCCAATTGCTGACACGCGCGAGTCGTCAAGCAACATTTCGATGTAGTCGTGCAGGCCAAGCGTCGAGTTGTTGCCAATCGAAATTACGTAGGAGAAGTCGAGCGAGCGCTGTTGCATCGTCATGTTAAGCGCGATGTTGCCGCTCTGAGTGATCATCGCGACACCGCGCTCCGCTCGTTGACCACCATGTTCATCTGGCCACAACGCAACACCATCGAGGTAATTCAGAAAGCCGTGACAGTTTGGTCCGATAACAGCCATATCACCGGCAGCTTCTCGAAGCTGCACCTGCAGCGCCTCACCTTCGGCGCCAGACTCGGCAAACCCGGCTGCGAAACAAACTGCGCCTGGCGCACCGCGCGCAGACAATTCAGCAATAATCTGCAATGAAGCCTGTGGCGGAGCCGCTACAAAACTCGCGTCGGGCACGCCCGGCAAGTCATCGATACTGGCGACGCAGGGCACTCCTGCCAAATCACTGCGCTGCGGATTTACTGCCCATATCTCACCTTCAAAACCACCCGCCTGGCACTGCTGAATAACAGCAACGGCGCTGTCGCCACCAAACACTGCCACCGTCTTGGGTTGCAACAACCGTCGTAGCGATTCTTTCTTACTCATTGTTGCGGCTACTTTCCCTTCCAGACCGGATCACGTTTCTCGGCAAATGCGAGAGCGCCTTCGTGTTGATCTTCACTCGAGTAGAGCTTGTCGACAGTCGAAAATTCACGACCAGTGATCATCTGCAAGGCTGGCAAAAACTGCTTGTCCTCTGCCTCACGCACAACTTCCTTGATCGCGGCGTACACCAGTGGCGGCCCGGACTCAATGAGTCGCGCGACTTCCCAGGCTCGCTCCATCAACTGCGCGGCCGGAACAATCTCGTTTACAAATCCCCAACGATTCGCCTCCTCCGCTTCAAGCCAACGGCCCGTTAGCAACATCTCCATCGCGATGTGATACGGGATGCGTTTGGGCAACTTGACGGATGCAGCATCGGCCACAGTGCCGGAACGAATTTCGGGCAAAGCGAATGAGGCGTGGTCGGCCGAAATTATGATGTCTGCGCACAGGGCAATTTCGAATCCACCGCCACAGCAAATACCGTTAACGGCACAAATGACCGGCTTGTTGAAGTCTTCGAGCTCCTGGATGCCGCCAAAACCGCCAATGCCATAGTCTCCGTCGACCTCTTCGCCAGCGGCCGCGGCCTTCAGATCCCAACCCGCACAAAAGAATTTTTCGCCGCCGCCCGTAATGATGGCGACCCGAAAATCCGGATTGTCACGGAACTCAGAGAATATTTCGCCGAGCCGAATACTGGTTGCACGGTCTATGGCATTCGCCTTGGGACGATCAATCGTCACCTCAAGAATGCCGCCCTCAATACGTACCTTTACGTCTTCAGTTGTCATGGTGTCCTACCGGATCAGTATGAATTTATTTTTCTAGCGGCCGCAGCAACTCGCGGCTGATGATGTGACGCTGAATTTCCGACGTGCCTTCCCAGATTCTCTCTACGCGAGCATCGCGCCAGAATCGTTCCAGCGGCAGGTCGCTCATCAAGCCCATTCCACCAAATATCTGCAGAGATTCGTCGGTTACACGTGCCAGCATTTCGGTCGCATATAGCTTTGCACTCGCAATCTCACGATTGGATGGCAAATGATTGTCGAATCGCCACGCAGCCGAGAGTGTTAGCAAGTCTGCCGCATCAATCTCGGTAATCATGTCAGCAAGCTTGAAGGACACGCCCTGGAACTTGCCGATCGACTGTCCGAATTGTTTGCGTTCGACCGTATACGGCAAGACGAGGTCCATCGCACGGCGCGCCCGTCCAACCGCCATAGCGGCAACCGTCAGTCGCGTTGCATACAACCAGTCATTGGCCAGGTCGAATCCACGATGCGGCTCGCCCAGCATTTGCTCTTTAGGCACGCGGCAGTTGTCGAAATTCAAAATGCTGTTGTGATAACCACGATGGGACACGGAGTTGTAGCCATTACGGATTTCAAAACCCGGCATACCGCGGTCAACGAGGAAACAGCTGATCTTCTTGCGAATTCCGCGCGGTGATTCTTCTTCACCGGTCGCAACAAAGACGATGACGAAGTCCGCGATATCCGCATGACTGATGAAGTGCTTGGTGCCATTGATCACCCAGTCCGTTCCATCCTGTACTGCGGAACATTTCATGCCACGAACGTCGGAGCCCGCATCCGGTTCGGTCATGGCCAGAGCATCTACTTTCTCACCGCTCACAACCGGCAACAGGTATTTTTCGCGTTGCTGCTCGTCACAAGCTTCGAGAATGCCGGACGGTCGACCGAAATATACGGAAAGCGCCATTGATGCTCGCCCCAACTCTCTTTCAAGCAAGGTGAACTCGACCTGATTTAAGCCGCCACCACCAAACTCGGTGGAAATATTGGGTGCGAAGAAACCGATATCGCGTACTTTCTGGGCAATCTCTTCGCCGAGCTCTTTGGGTACGATTCCGGTGCGCTCTACCTCTGCCTCGTGCGGATACAGTTCGTTCTCGACAAAAGTCCGAACCGTATCCACGATCATTTGTTGCTCGTCGCTGAGTGCGAAATTCATAGCTTGTTCCTATCGTTGACCGACGAATCGGCCCACTGCTTCTGGTTTGGGAAGGTCGGCGTGTGTTGCTGCCAGCGCCAACAATTTCTTAACTGCGTCTGCTTCTGCAGCCACGACCTTGCCGGACTTCATATCGACGTGCAGATACATTGCTTCAAGCGTCGCCAGCAGACGATCGTCAGACGCTGCATGCATGCGATAGAAAACGTGCAATCGCTTTGCGTCGGCAAGAACGATCTGCACGGTTGTGTAGTACGGCTCGTTGACGCCGACTTCGTCGTAAAACTGATTGTGTGTTTCGGCCGTGTAGTAACTAAACCCCGACGCGACATACTCGTCGTGCATGCCAACACGCCGGAACAGCACCTCACTGGAATCGCTGAAGACCTGCACGTAGCGAAACTCGGTCATGTGTCCGTTGTAATCGATCCAGGCCGGCAACACCGTTGACTCGAGTAAGCGCGTAGGGACGCCTGCATCATCCACTGCCGCCTCGCTGACCATCTGGGCAAGACGTTTGTCGTTTTCATTGAGAACACGCCCTGCTCCCCAATCACGTTCCTTGAGAGAACGCAGCATGCCCACTAAATTTCGGTCACGAATACCTTCAAGCTCACGAATGCCGTACTGGCCAGACTGTGCGTCCGATTGAGTCGCTATTTTCTGCACCAACTCTTCGTCGAGTTCGGGTACGTCCATCAATTTCGTCCAAGGCCAGCTCAGGCAGGGACCAAACTGACGAATGAAGTGCGCCATGCCCTCTTCGCCGCCCGCAAGCCGATAGGTTTCGAAAAGGCCCATCTGTCCCCATCGCAAGCCAAAACCGTAACGAATGGCATTATCGATCTCTTCCGTGGTTGCGATGTCGTCCTTAATCAACCACAAAGCTTCCCGCCAACACGCCTCGAGAAATCGGTCCGCGATATGAGCATCGATTTCGTTACGTACGATCAGCGGCTCCATACCGATCGATTTGAGAAGATCGCAGGCTTGCGCCTTAACGTCGTCGCTACAGGCATCTCCTGCGACCACCTCAACCAATGGCAACAGGTACACAGGATTGAACGGATGCGCGACCATGATCTGTCCGGGCTTGCTCGCACCTTCCTGTAACTGGCTGGGTTTGAATCCCGATGTCGAAGAACCAAGAATTGCGCGCGCAGGTGCGTGCGCCTGAATCTCAGCAATCACCTTGTGCTTTATTGAGAGGTCTTCGGGAACACTTTCCTGAACCCAGTCCGCTCCGCTGACTGCTGCAGCTAGCGAAGCCGCGAAACTGAGTGTGCCTCGAGGCGGCATTGGAACATCAGCAAGTGCCGGCAACCATTGGCCGGCATTTGCGAGTATCTCGTCGATTTGTGTTGCGA
>CAYWYT010000182.1:0-5641 GCA_964462665.1 uncultured Woeseiaceae bacterium
TTGCAGTTTCGGACCAACAAAAAGCGTTGTTGTGAAGGTGTGGCTTTCTCCCGGAGCGACAGCGACAACGGTGCCGATCGCTCGCGCCAGAGCAGTTGGATCGCCCTCGCCGCCAAGCGTCGTTTCGTAGCTCTGTTGAATCCCGGACTCCGGAACAACGGCAGTAACGAAGTGATGCTGAATCGCACCGAACCAGCCGTCGTCGGAACTGTATTTGTAGGCGCCATCGTCAAGCAGATCATCGCGCTTCAACTTCTCGGCCTTTTCCCCGTCGTAAATGATCGGGCCGTCGTAAGAGTATGAGTCGACATCGAACATCGAACGCTCTTGTTCGCGCAGGTAGCGGTCAATCTGCACGTACTCGGTTCCCTGCCATGCTGCGTCGCTGTTGTTGCTGACGGTCTGTTGCAGCTGAATAATATAGCTGCCACGAGTGAGGCGATAAGTCTTGGTAAATGTAATTCCGGCTTCGTTGGTCCATGACAGCGGCACGACCAGCGCGTCGCTGCTGCCCATGTCGAAGCTGCTTCTGCTGGCGTCGAAAACCACCTGATGATTTGCATCCGCAACACCGCCACGAGAAAGCAGGCCCGACTGAATTATGGCGAGGTTGTCTTGCTCGGCGCTCAGGAGGTTAACTTTTTCATCGGGGCGGTCTTTGGCGACCGGGTATTTGACCAGCGCCGCGCTGGTGAGCGTGCCACCGGCGGTGCTGATTTGCAGGTCGAGGGTGTCGGTTGTGACCTGTATGGTCGCCGCAGCAACCTGCGTCGTGTCTGGGGCGCGGGGCTCTAGTGATGGCAGCTCGCCGGGCACATCGGGTGCCGCAACGTTGTCGCCAAGTGCGGGCAGGCTGGTGTCAAGCTGCTCGGCCGGCGCAACAACCTCGGTCGGCGTTGACGCCGGCGGGGCCGCATAATCCTGCACCCACGCCTGATAGGTCATCCACGCAAGAACGCCAAAAATGGCCCAGAAAAGAAGTCGTTGATTGTCCATGCGTTCCCTAGTTCTGTGGTTCCTGCTCAGCCCCGGCTTGCATGCATTGCTGCCAGTGGCCGTCGAGGCTATCAAATATCTGTCGGTTGTTGCCGTTTCGCGCGCCTGGCTGGTTGATCACCACCACGTCCAGTCCCGCAAGCGCCGCCTGATTGAGTCGAAACGACTCTCTAACCAGACGCTTTAGTCTGGTTCGGCCAGTTGCCGCGCGGCAATTCTTTTTTGAGATCGCCAGACCGAGGCGCGCTACCCCGCCCTCGTTCGCCCGGCAGAGCACGGTAAACCATTTATCCCGGCTGCGCGCCGCCTTCTTAAAGACACGACCGTACGCCGCAGCATCGAGCAACCGGTTTTCCTTACGAAATCGGTGCGGCGAGCTGCCAGCTAATTGGGTTTGTTTGTCCGCAGCTGAAATCGCTTACGGGGTCAGTTTGGCGCGGCCCTTGGCGCGGCGTCGCTTCAACACGAGGCGGCCAGCCTTTGTAGCCATACGGGCACGAAAACCGTGTGTGCGTGCGCGTTTGATTGTGCTTGGCTGAAAAGTGCGTTTCATTTGTCCGATACCTGATACGTAAAACGTGACTAAGAAGGCCGAAATCGGCCCTCTTTTTAGACGGGCGGCAAGGTTACTTACATGCTAATACCGTGTCAATAGACGCTTATGGCGGCGTCCCGGCAGACGGTATAGACTGCCGGGTCCACATCCGTGAACAATACTAATAATAATTTTGGGGACTTCTTTGCCGGCCGAGATGACGCTTTGGAATCGCTGCATTCGCGACTTGCAGGCAGAGATTCCTGAGCAGCAATTTAATACCTGGATCCGGCCGCTACAGGCCGTCGAAGACGGCGGCGTTTTGCGCCTGCTTGCGCCGAACCGCTTTGTCGTCGACTGGTTGCAGGAACATTACATTGAGCGGATTGTTGAAATCGTTGATGGCTCTGACGCGACGGCCGAAGTCATCGTAGAGGTTGGCTCACGGCGCGCGGCGCCCGCAGCAACGCCCTCGCGGTCCCCAACCCCGCGTGTCTCGGCACCACGTCAGGCTTCGCCCGCCTCTCTGGAGTCGCGACTTAGTCCGGGCTTTACGTTTGACACGTTCGTCGAGGGCAAGAGCAATCAACTGGCCAAGGCCGCTGCCAGCCAGGTCGGTGAGAACCCGGGGAAGTCGTACAACCCGTTATTTATTTATGGTGGCGTGGGTCTGGGTAAGACGCACCTCATGCACGCGATCGGAAATGCGATGCTGGCGCGTAATCCAGCGGCCAAGGTGGCATATGTTCATTCAGAGCGCTTTGTAGGCGACATGGTCCGTGGGCTACAACACAACACCATTTCTGAGTTCAAGCGCTCTTATCGGTCCCTGGACGCGCTGCTCATCGATGACATTCAATTCTTTGCTGGCAAAGAACGCTCGCAAGAAGAATTTTTTCACACATTTAATGCGCTCCTGGAAGGACAGCGACAGATTATTTTGACCTGTGACCGCTACCCGAAGGAAGTTCACGGCCTTGAAGAGCGACTGAAGTCGCGCTTCGGCTGGGGCCTCACGGTCGCCATTGAGCCTCCGGAGCTTGAAACGTCGGTCGCAATTTTAATGAGCAAAGCGCAGGCAGAGGGCGTTGAGCTGCCGGATGAGGTCGCGTTTTTTATCGCCAAGCGGATTCGCTCAAACGTCCGTGAGCTTGAAGGCGCATTGCGGCGCGTGATTGCGAACTCGCGCTTCACCGAGCGCGCAATTAATCTTGATTTCGCGAAGGAGGCGTTGCGTGACCTGCTTGCTGTGCAGGCGCGCCTGGTCTCTATTGAAAACATTCAGAAAACCGTCGCAGAGTACTTTAAGATTCGCGTCGCGGATTTATTATCGAAACGGCGCAGCCGATCTATTGCGCGGCCACGGCAAGTCGCCATGGCCCTGGCTAAAGAGCTAACCAACCACAGCTTGCCGGAAATTGGCGATGCGTTTGGTGGCAGGGACCACACTACGGTTCTGCATGGCTGTCGGCGAATTGAGGCGCTGCGGAGCACAGACAAACGAATTGATGATGATTATGTGAATTTATTGCGGACTCTCACCGGCTAATGTGGATAATTATTGGATAAGTAGTGGATAAGCAGTGGGTAAGATTTGGGTCTTTTTTATCCACAGGCTACACACAGGTGGGTGATAGGATATACATAAGATCTTCGGTAGGGTTTTGGTTATTAACATATTGATTTTATTGGTGTTTATTTTTTTATCCACAGGGCTTGTGGCCCTTAATAATAGTAATAAATAACTAATATATAAATTTTATCAACAGGTGGAATGCATGAAATTACACGCTGGTCGTGATGTTCTTTTAAAACCTCTTCAAGCAGTAATTGGTGTGGTTGAAAGACGGCAAACAATGCCAATTCTTTCAAACGTCTTACTGGTAGCGCGAGAAGGTGTGTTATCGGTTACGGCAACAGACCTAGAGGTAGAGCTTGTTGCGACAGCTGGGGTGACGGTAGACGCTGGCGGCGAAATCACAGTGTCCGGGAGAAAGTTACTGGATATCTGTCGAGCGCTGCCCGATGGCTCCGATATTGATATAAGTCTGTCCGGCGAAAAACTCGTCGTTCGTGCCGGTCGGAGTAAGTTCAGTTTGGCAACGCTGCCAGCAGCTGAGTTTCCGAGCGTTGAAGATATTAAAGCGGGCCAAACGATTCAGGTTTCGCAGGCAGTCCTGGGCCGCCTGATAGAGAAGACGCATTTTTCGATGGCGCAGCAGGACGTTCGCTACTACTTGAATGGAATGTTGCTCGAGACCAGCGGTAAGTTCCTGCGCGCTGTCGCGACCGATGGCCACAGACTTGCGCTTTGCGAAGCTGAGATCGACGGCGCTTCGTTCGAAGAACAGCAGGTTATTGTGCCACGCAAGGGCGTGCTGGAATTGCAGCGGCTGATGGATGGCGAGGGTGACCTCAATATCGAGCTGGGGGCTAATCATGTGCGCATCCAGTTGCAAGACATTCGCTTCACATCGAAGCTGATCGATGGCCGCTTTCCGGAATATGATCGCGTAATACCCAAAGAATCCAGCAATGAGTTAAAGGCGGATAAAGCCCTTTTTCGCGGCGCGCTGCAGCGCACGGCGATTCTCTCGAACGAGAAATATAGAGGAATACGGCTAGTTATAAGGGATAGCGGCGTGGTTATTCAAGCGCACAACCCGGAGCAGGAAGAGGCGGAAGAGGAGTTGGAAGTTGCCTACAGCGGAGAAGACATTGAGATTGGGTTTAACGTTAATTACCTTCTTGATGCGCTCGGAGCGGTAGAAGGTGAAGAGGTCACGCTGTCCGTGCTGGATAGCAATTCGAGCTGCCTTATTCGCCAGCCTGGGCGGGACGATGGCAAGTTTGTCGTGATGCCAATGCGCCTGTAGGGCGCGTACGGTCGGGTGCCGATCCAGCAGTTCACAGCGCAGAATTTCCGCTGCCTTGAAAACATCGAGCTGGATGCCGATCCACAATACAATCTTATTTATGGCCGAAACGCGTCCGGCAAAACCAGCGTGCTCGAGGCTATTGCGTATCTGGGACGCGGAAAGTCTTTTCGCGGCGCCGCCACAACCGATTTGATTCGGCACGGGGAACAGGAATTCGTGCTGTTCGGGCAGGTTGAAGATGGCGGGAGGGTGGCCAAAGTCGGGGTCCGCAACAGCCACAGTGGGCTGGAGACGCGAATTGACGGAGATAAAGAGGGTGGTGCTGCCGCCCTTGCGGCCGCACTCCCGGTGCAGATCATTGACCCTGACGTTCATGAATTGGTCGCCGGCTCGCCGGATCAGCGCCGTCGCTACCTGGATTGGATAGCGTTCCACGTGGAACATGGTTTTCTCGATGCGTGGCGGCGCTTTCGGCGCGCGCTAAAACAGCGCAACGCGGCGCTGCGTGCTGGTGCCTCAAACGCGACCCTGGATGGCTGGAACGCGGAATTCGCTGCGTTGGGGGCGATGGTTGACGGCGGTCGGCGAAACGCACTTGCGGCGGCGATCGAGGGCCTTTCAGAGGCGGGCGCAGACCTGTTGGGGAGTGAGGTTGGGTTTGAGTATCGGGCTGGGTGGAACGAAGAGCAGGGGTTGCTGCAAGCGCTGGAAGATAGCGTCGAGCGGGACCGTCAGCACGGGAGTACTCAGTACGGACCGCACCGGGCCGATCTAAAGCTGAGCCACGATAGTCGCCGCGCGCGCAAACTTGTTTCCCGCGGCCAACAAAAGCTGCTCGCCTGCGCAATGGTCATCGCGGCAGCAGAGACAGCACAAACGGCGTTGGAGCGTCCGCTCCTGCTTTTGCTGGACGATCCGGGGGCAGAGCTGGATAGCGAGTCCCTTGGCAGATTGATGCGCCGTGTTGTTGGGCTTGGCAGCCAGGTTATTGCCACCAGCCTTGAGCCAAGAACACCGCTTTTTCCAGCCGCAGCCAAAGCGTTCCACGTGGAACACGGCGTGCTGCAGGAAGCGACGATAATTCCTTAAGAAATAAGGATTTGGGGGTACTTTACGCCCCCTGCTTTGGTACAATGGTCCGGCTGTATCCAGAGGACACGGAATGACCGACCCAAGCGAATATACTTCCAGTAATATCAAGGTCTTAAAGGGCCTTGAGGCCGTTCGAAAA
>CAYWYT010000183.1:0-5621 GCA_964462665.1 uncultured Woeseiaceae bacterium
GGGTCACGATCCAGTCGTTCCCCTGGCGATGGCCGGAAGGTGACGCCTGCCCGGTGAGACTGGTCGCCCTGCGGGACGACCGGGGTGACTATCGAATTGAGACGGGAGAAGAAAAGTGAGCGACCTTAAATTTTACGACCTGAGCCATGTGTGGGGCCACGGAATGCCGGAGTGGCCCTCAGCTCCCGGCATCGGGGTCAACCGGATACAGTTCCACGCCAACCATGGGCAGTCCGTCCACGAAATGGATGCGATCATGCATCGCGGGACACACATGGACGCACCCGTGCACGTCACGGCCGACTGGCCGACCATCACGGGTTACGAGACGTGGCGCTTCTTCGGCACGGGGGTAGCCGTCTCGATTCCGAAAGGCCGGTGGGAAGTGATTACTCCCGACGACCTCGAAGCGGCCGAGCCGCGCATCCAGCCCCACGACATCGTGATGATCAACACCGGGTCGCATCGGCAGTTCGGCGACAACGACGACTACTTCTGCTACTCACCCGGCCTCTACGACGATGCCGCGCGTTGGCTCGTTGAGCGCCAGGTGAAGCTTGTCGGCGTCGGCGTCCAGGCCATGGACCATCCGATGGGTACGAAACTCGTTGCGCACGGAATGGGGCCGTCCCAGCCTCATCTCATCGAGGAGTACCGACAAGAGTTCGGGCACGACCCCGCCGAGGACTTCCCTCACTGGGAGCCCGCACACAAGATCCTCATGGGGAACGGGATACCCGGTATCGAAAATATCGGTGGAGACCTCGATGCGGTGACGGGCAGGCGATGCACATTTGCTGCCTTTCCGTGGCGATGGACCGAGGGCGATGGATGCGGAGTCCGTGTGGTCGCCATCGTTGATCCGGACGGGAGCTACCGGATCAGTCAGGACGAAGACACATAGGGTGTGGCAATTTAGCAGGAGTCCTCGGGTAGCACACAACTAAGTAGCGCGACGTGAAAAGTGACCGCGCTGCAAAGAGTTACGAGGTCTTCTCCGGACAAGCAGTTGACAACCGTTCAATATGGGGATAGCCTTATCCCACTGAGCGACACACTGAATCTTACCATGCGGGACACGAGGGAAAAGAGGATGAATATGAATCAACGTATTTGTGGAGTTGTTTTTGCCAGTCTATTAGCTGTTGGAATGGCAACTGGAGTCTCTGCACAAGAGGCCGACGAAGTAACACTGGAAGACGACGAATTAGTACTGGAAGAAATTATCGTCACCGGGCGAAAACGCGAGGAAGCGCTGAGAGATGTTCCGGTGGCCATAACGGCCTTCTCGCAGGATTACATGATTGAAAGCGGCATTACCAATCTTCAAAAACTGTATGAAGCGACCCCTGGACTGACCTTCGACACCGCACACGGTGACAGGAACAGTTCTCAGCCGGCAATTCGTGGAGTCCAGTCGAACCGGGTTCTCAGCACATTGCAAAAGGTCACCAGCTTTGTCGATGGCATACCTATGGCTGGGCAGGTAGCGAGTTTGACCTTTGCCGGTATTGATCAGGTGGAGGTATACCGTGGACCGCAGAGTGCGGCCTTTGGACGCGCTACCTTTGCCGGTGCAATAAATTACACTACCTCTGATGCCACCGAGCAATTCGAAGGCCGAATACAGGCCCGAACGTCTAACCTGGATGACAATGAGCTAGGTATCTCCATTTCTGGTCCTCTGGGTGACAAGCTGGGTTATCGCTTGACATTTATAGCCGATGAGTTTACCGGTCCCGATGAATGGACCGCGAATAATGGCGCCAAGTTGGGTACTGAGGAAACCAAGACCTTTATCGCGAAAGTGAACTTTGAGTTCAGTGAAAGGGTAGATGGTGAACTGATTTATATGTATGTGGAACAGGATGACACCTATGGCCCCTTCAACCGTCTTGACCCGGCGGACTGCAATTATGACGATGACAGCGGCATTTTCGTTCGGACTGGAGGTAGATTTCTTGAACTGCCGAGTGGTGCATGGGATTGCGATGTCTATGGTACTCCATTAAGGAGAAATCATGACGCGCTTGGCCAGTTTTCTGCAAACTATGATGACCATATCGATGAGTACACTGCCGCTGCCCCTGGGGCGGATACCGACGGTGATGGCATTGTGTCCCTGGAAGAATACCTGGCCCAGACAACTCCTGCGTTTGGAACTTTCGAGCAGGCCCTCTTAGGACAGACGATGCAGCCTCGTGTCGAGAACAAGCGTCAGCGCCTCCAGGGCTCGCTAAACTTCGAAATCGGCGACAGCGGGCACCTGTTGCAGGTCCTGGGCATGACCAATGAGGAAGATTTTTACCGCTGGTTCGATGCTGACCGAAGCGACGCACTCCCGGTCTTTTTCATGAATAACATTTATATGGCGGGTCTTCTGACCATGTATGCCGGCACTGCATCTCAGCCGTCTACAGAAGATTATGCCGAGGTTCGCTGGGTATCACCTTCAGATGACCGCTTTCGTTATATGGTGAGTGCGGCCTATTACGCTTATGACTATCGTATCGAGGTTTTTTCAAACTGGGGTGCAAGGGAGTATGGTCTTACCCATTCCGACGGTACTGAGATAAGTGCTCTGCGTAACATTGTCATTGGCCAGGGCATGACAAATGTTGGAGTAGCCTTCGGTCTGCAGTATGACTGGACTGACAGAACCACGTTCTCCTTTGAAGGTCGTTGGCAGAATGATGAAAACTGTGGCGAAGATGCCGTGGTGGAAGGAAAATTGTGCCAGGAGGCGGATTCATTCGCACCGCGTCTGGCGTTCAATACGGCTATCACGGACAACCATAACATCTATGGACAAATCGCTCAGGGCACTAACCCTGGCGGGGTTAACCTGGCCTACATTGATCCCAACATAGTGGACTCATTGGCGGTGGCACGTGGGGATATTCCCGTTCCGGACGTGCCGGGAGCGGTCAACGCCGGCGTCCTCTACAATGGTCAAGATGGTAATCCGCCACCCGCCGTGGATTACATGGCAGACGATTGGAAATACTATGAAGAAGAGGTACTGACCAATTTCGAAATCGGTGTCAAGGGCCGCTTTGGTAATGGGCGGGGTACCTACGAATTGGCAATGTTTTATATGGATTGGGAAAACGTCCTTGATAGGCGGATACTAGACTGGAATGACGATACGCCGGGTGGCTGGAACGAGGGCTACTGGAACGATTATGTGGAGGCCCACACCTATCTGAATGAGGGCGATGCCGTCATAAAGGGCTTGGAGTTCAGCTCGCGTTACAACATTACTGACATATGGTCGGTAGAGGGCAACCTTACCTTGCTGGATGCTACCTATGACAACTACTGTGCGCCACAAGCTACTGAATACTTCACCTCCAACACGCCTCCTTTAGAAACCGTTCTGCCGATTTTGACCCGGGAAGAAGATGGTGTACTGGTAGCATGCGGTGTCGTCGATGGAAACAAACTCCCGCGGATAGCGGATCTCAGTGGCATGCTGAGAGTCGCAGCGGACATGCCAAATGAGATATTCGGTTTTAGCCAGCGCTACGATGCAAACTTGCTATACGAAGGTTCCCACTATGATGATCCTTTGAACCTGGTTAAGCGCAACTCAGTTACGACCGTGAATCTTGCAGCAATATTTGTTCATCCCAAGGTGACCCTGCGTTTTTTCATCAACAACGTGACGGACGTAGAGGAACCTCGGTCGCTGGGCTGGGGCACCTTCCTGACAGACAATGCTAACCCCACGGTGAGGCCTAGCCAGACTGCTTCGTGGTCGGTCTTACCGAGAAGGCCACGCGAGTATGGTATGACCTTGATTTACCGCTTTGGAAGTAACTAAAGGCAATTGTTAACGGCCGCGTGATTTTCTGCGCGGCCGTCTTGCCGAAGCGGTCGGCGTTTCGAAGCTGGCTGAATCTGCCCAGCCGTTGCTCGTCGATCTCAACGCATGGTGCGGCAACGTGTCCACACCCGTGGCCGCCGAGCCATTCGAACTCAAGTACAATGTCGGAAATAAGTATATTATTTCAACATTGTCTATAATTCGAATAACAGGAAACTCCCATTGACCACAACATCATGACTGATTCTAGCGGCACTTCCGTTCGTCTCAATACTCAAATCCTTGCCGGCGTTGTCGCCTGTTTCGTGTTGTCCGGTTTTGCAGCTTTGCTGTATCAAACAGCCTGGATGCGGCAATTTTCACTGGTGTTCGGCACCTCTGAACTCGCCGTTGCGGCGGTGTTGTCGGCCTACATGGGCGGCTTGGCAGTGGGCTCTGCGATCGCCGCAAAATGGGTTGATCGCATTCGCCGCCCGGTTTTGTTTTACGGACTGCTGGAGGCGGGCATAGCCATCTCAGCACTACTGGTACCATGGCTGCTGCAACTCACCCACGGACTCTACATCGCTGTCTTCGGTGGTCAGCCGGAGCCGGTGGATTCGAGCGGTCTGGCGCAATCGTTTTTCTATTTGGGTACGGCGTTCATCGTCTTGATGATTCCCACCAGCTTCATGGGAGCGACGCTACCGTTATTGACCAAATACGTGGTGCGCTCTGACGCGCAGGTCGGGCCGCGTGTAGGTCTTCTATACGCGACCAACACGATGGGCGCGGTGGGCGGCACCGTCGTCGCTGGTTTCCTGCTGCTGCCAATGCTCGGGCTGAAGGGCACGGTCTATGTTGGTGTTGCCGTCAATTTATTGGTTTTCCTTATCGCCGCATTAATCGCCAAAGCCGTCGCTAATGTTCAGACAGAAAGTGCAGCCCCCCAAACAGCCCCCCAAACAACATTGTCAAATGCGGGAAACAACACCACTGGTTTATCAAAACGACACTTGATATTGCCGTTAATGTTGTTGTCCGGCGCCAACTCGTTTGTGTACGAAGTACTGTGGACAAGATTGCTCGGACACATACTCGGCGGTAGTGTCGCGGCATTCGCAACAATGCTGGCAAGTTTTCTTGGCGGTATTACCATTGGTAGTGCAATCGCGGCTCGTTTTGCGACAACGCGGTCGCAGGCTATCTACGGATTAATCGCCGTGCAGTGCGGCGTTGCCGTCGCATCGGTGCTGATCTATCACTATCTGCCGCTGGCGATTCCGGAGCAGGTTGGCCTGAAGGGCAACGTTCTGCTCGCCGTTGTGATCTTGTTACCGGCGACACTGTTCATCGGTGCGTCGTATCCATTCGCCGTTCGCATCTTTGCACTTAGCGAGAAGGATGCCGCATCGGCGGCGGCGAAGGTCTATTCATGGAATACTGTCGGTGCGATTGTTGGCGCAACGGTCGCGGCCTTTTTCCTGATACCCGCTTTGAAATACGAAGGCGCGGTGAAATTTGCCGTGCTGATGAATCTCGCATTGGCCATCGTCGCGAGTTTATTAATCCAGTCGCAGAATGCCAGGCGTCGTTTAATGATTCAGGCTGCGACTGTCATGGCGCTGCTGGCCACCGTACTTGGGTATCGCCCTGATGTTCCGGAAGACATCTTGCGCACCTCGCCGGTGTATGCACCAAAGGAAGGCGAGCTGCGTTACTACGAAGTGGGTCGTTCAGCGACTGTCATCATTATTGAGGAAGCCGGCTTCTTTAATATTCGCACCAATGGACTTCCCGAGGCGTCGACGAA
>CAYWYT010000184.1:0-5591 GCA_964462665.1 uncultured Woeseiaceae bacterium
AAAACTGTGACCCGGGCGGCATTTTGCCGCCCGGCCACTAGCCCGGAATCCACAACACTTGCTATGCTCTCCTTATGCAAAGAAGATCAATTTTCATTCTGGTTGGGGTGCTGGCCGCGACAGCGGTGCTGGCTGATGACGCATGGAAGTGGACGGACGAAGATGGCGTTGTCCATTATTCGGACGTGCCGGTTGAGGGCGCTGAGGCCGTCAACCTGTCTGAGTTCAATAAAAAGACCGGCGCGCAGATTTCCAACGGTAGAACCAGCAGAACGACCGGCACGCAGGCAAAAGAGTTTGTCTACGATAGCATCACGATCGCGTCTCCTGGCTCTGAAGAAACATTGTGGAATATAGAAGGCCTTCTGAACGTGAGCGTGGCGGTGAGCCCGGAGCTGCAGCGGGGTCACAGGATTCGCGCGTACTTCGACGGCGATGCGAGGGACGTGGGGGGCACGAGCTTCCAGATCCTGGACGTCTATCGTGGCACGCACAGTTTGCAGGCGGAAATAGTCGACGTAACGGGCAGGGTGATTATGCGCAGCCCGACGAGCCGCTTTTACGTGCAGCAGAACTCAATTCAATAAAACCCCCTGGATCCGGATCTTCATCCAGGCGCTCCGGCGGTAACGGCGACGACGGCACGCTCGACGCCAACGCGAGAAAAATACTCGATAGCCTCAACTCCGGCGTTATTCTTCTTGACGCAAATCTTCTGATCCTCGGCCTGAATCCTGCGGCCGAGAATATTCTTGGTATTAGTTCGCGCCGCGCGAGCGGCGAATCGTTTCTGCGGCTGGTTGATGACGAACCTGAACTTCGCGACATCCTAAGTCGCGCTATTCAGACCGGCGACCATTACGCGAATGAACTACGCCTTGGGCCAACTGAGGTGCATGCCAGCGAGCGCATTGTCGATTGTCGCGTCTCACCCATAGACTACGGTGGCGCCGAACTGCTGGTTGAGATAACCGACGTTACACGACGCAATCAGATAAGCCGCGAAAACGCATTACTAATTCAGCACGGTGCTGGCCGCCAAATGATTCGTCAGCTGGCTCACGAAATAAAAAACCCACTGGGTGGAATTCGCGGAGCCGCGCAACTTTTAGCGCGCCAACTGGCGGATGACGAACAACGCGAATATACGGACGTTGTAATCAGCGAAACGGATCGTCTCGCCGCTCTGGTTGACACCCTGTTAGGGCCCGGCGGGCCACCCAACAAAGAGCCGATGAACGTTCACGAACTAATCGAGTATGTGGTGCGCATCGTTGCGGCGGACGACAACAAGAATCTGACTATCCATCGCGACTACGATCCTGGACTGCCTTTGATCGATCTGGATCGCGATCAAATGGTGCAGGCGCTCCTGAACCTGTTGCGTAATGCAGCAATCGCATTGGACGGTCAGGGCTCTATTACTTTGCGCAGTCGCGCCGTCATGAACTATACGATCGGAGACACCCGCCACAGGGTCATCGCTTCGCTCGAGATTGAGGATGACGGCCCCGGGATACCGGAGGAATTGCAGGACTCCATCTTTTATCCGTTGGTCACAAGCCGGCCAGACGGTACCGGCCTTGGTTTGCCAGCGGCTCAAGAGTTAATTAGTCGCCACGGTGGCCTCATAGAGTTCGAAAGCCGGCCCGGCCGTACGGTATTTAAAGTTCGCATTCCGCTCAAGCAGGCGCGCGGTGCGACGGCATGAGCAATAACACGCTAACTGTTTGGGTTGTCGATGATGACCAGTCCGTACGCTGGGTCCTGGAGAAGGCGCTACGTCAGGCCGGTATGGAAACGAAGACGTTTGAGCGCGCGGAGCATCTCCTCGAGGCGATGCAAACCGGGTCACCGGATGTCCTCATAACGGACGTACGTATGCCCGGAATGTCAGGCCTTGCCCTGCTGGATCGTTTACACAATCAACATCCGGAGCTGCCAATAATCGTTATTACGGCCCACTCTGATCTGGAAAGCGCAGTAGCAGCGTACAAGGGCGGGGCTTTCGAATACCTGCCCAAGCCGTTCGATCTCGACGAGGCGGTGGACCTGGTCAGAAAAGCGGCGCGTCAAAATGGCGCAGTTGCCCAGGAGCTCGAGCAGCTGCCACAAACAATCACCTCGATCATCGGCAAGGCGCCGGCGATGCAGGAAGTATTTCGCTCCATCGGTCGCCTGGCCGGCTCGAGCATGACGGTCTTAATTACTGGCGAGTCCGGAACCGGCAAAGAACTGGTCGCACAGGCATTACATCAACATAGTCCGCGTGCGGACAAACCGTTTGTTGCATTGAATACTTCAGCTATTGCAGCAGAGTTGCTTGAATCCGAATTGTTTGGCCATGAAAAGGGTTCGTTCACTGGTGCCGATGCGCGCCGAATTGGGCGCTTCGAGCAAGCCGACGGCGGCACGCTTTTCCTTGACGAGATCGGTGACATGTCACCGGCACTACAAACCAGGCTATTGCGCGTGCTCGCAGAAAGCGAGTTCTACCGGGTCGGCGGCCAGGCCTCGATCAAAGTTGATGTTCGCGTTATCGCAGCAACCAACCAGGATCTTGCACGCGCAGTAAAAGAGTCGCGCTTTCGCGAAGACCTGTATCACCGCTTGAATGTAATTCGTATCAATACGCCGCCACTGCGACAACGGCGCGAGGACATACCGCTATTGTTGAATCACTATCTCGCAGAAGCAGCGAGCGAGCTAACGACCGCGGCAAAAAGCATTGATGCCGAGGCACTCGAAGCGCTGCAGGCTTATGACTGGCCCGGCAATGTACGTCAGCTTGTTAACGCCTCTCGACGGCTAACCGTTACCGCGCCGGGGCGCGTCATCAGTACCCAGGATATTCCGGCGGAGCTGGGCGGTAGTGAATCAACCCGCAAGTCCGCGCAGGAATGGACGCGTAGCCTGGCAGCGTGGGCCGAGAGACAGCTAGCAGCAAGCGATAGCGCTTCATTGCTGGATACCGCGTTACCGCAGTTCGAAAAAACGCTTATTGAAATTGCAATGGCACGCGCCAACGGTAGCCGCAAAGAGGCGGCGAAAATACTGGGTTGGGGGCGAAACACACTGACGCGCAAGATGAAGTCTTTACACCTGGAATAAGCCGTGGGAGCGGCTTCAGCTGCGCAGCGACCCAACGACATCTGCCACCGATGTCAGCCCGTGCCTGGCGAGATAATCTGCAATGCCCGCATTGATCTTCGTACAGAGCAGCGGATCGTAGAAAAGTGCTGTGCCGAGACCAACCGTAGTCGCGCCGGCGATGAGGAACTCAAGCGCATCATTCGCCGTCGTTATACCCCCCTGCCCGATGATAGGTACGTTGTGCTGCTTCGCGACTTCGTAGACCTGCTTGGTCTTGAGCAAAGCGATCGGCTTGATAGCGGGGCCGGATAATCCGCCCTGCACGTTACCGATGATTGGTGTACGCGCCTCAACGTCAATCGCCATGCCCATTACGGTATTGATAACTGCAAACCCATCCGTTCCTGCTTCAATACACAGGCGTGCATTCTCCGCGATGTTGGTCTGGTTCGGCGACAGCTTGGTGATGATCGGCTTGCTGGTTTGTGCGCGGCAAGCGGCAACTACGCGCGCTGACATTTCCGGCACATTGCCAAATTGCACGCCGCCCTCTTTGATATTGGGGCAGGAAATATTGATCTCGATGGCGTCGATAGGTGAGTCATCGAAACGCCGCGTTACCGCGGCGTAGTCGTCGATGGTCGAACCACAGACATTGGCTATAAAGCGCGTTTCAGTGAAGTCGAGGCCTGGCAATATGTCATCGATGACCTTGTCGACGCCGGGGTTCTGTAATCCGATCGCGTTGAGCATGCCCATTGATGTTTCATAAACGCGGTGTGGCGGATTTCCGAGCCTGGATTCCTGTGTTGTGCCTTTTAGAACGACCGCGCCGACGTCAGCATTGGAAAAACCCTCGACTCGAGTGTATTCCTCGCCAAAGCCCACGCAGCCAGAGAGCAGCACGATCGGAGAGTTGAGTTGCAGTCCGCAGAAATCGACCTGCAAAGGATTTGATTGTGGCCTATCCATCGGTGCGGCATTCTACGTCAATGTTCAGCCTGATTCTCTACGAACCCGAAATTCCGCCTAACACTGGCAATGTGATTCGTCTGTGTGCAAACACGGGTGTAGCCTTGCACCTCATTGAGCCGCTGGGTTTCGATCTGGAAGAGAAAAAGCTGCGCCGGGCCGGGCTCGACTACCGCGAGTTCGCGCGCGTGACGACACACAAGAATCTCGCAGCGTGTCTTGAAATGCTACAGAACCCGCGAGTATTTGCGCTGACTACACACGGCAAGACTCGCCACGACGCCCCAGCATATAAGGAAAACGATGCGTTCTTATTCGGCCCGGAAACACGCGGTCTGCCGACCAAAATTCTCAATTCATTGCCACAAGAGCAACGGTTACGACTACCGATGTGCAGTGGTAGCCGTAGCTTGAATCTCTCGAATGCCGCCGCCGTGATGGTCTACGAGGCGTGGCGCCACCAAGACTTCGCCAACGGCACCTAATAATCGGTGACAGTTACCGGTGTCGCCCCATTTTGGGTATCGCGCACCAAAACGGTGCATTCTTGGTAACTGTCACTAGGTACTTAGGCGGGTTCGACGTTGCTGTTCAGGCGGAATAGGTTCATCGGGTCGAACTCTCCCTTTATTTTGCTCAGGCGCTCATAGGCCGGGCCGTAATTGCCTACCGCTTCGGCGCCGTCGAAATCAATATTGTCGTAGTAGCCGCCCATGAGCGGGTCGAGCTGGTAATACCACTCGCGTGACAAAGCGATAGCCTCTTCGTCTTGCGCCGGGTCCCCCCATCCGCCGCCGACACCAATCATTGTTTCGGCCTGGCGATGCGGAAATGCGGTGTCGTTTTCAGCAACTCGTTTCGCGGCGCCGCCCATAGTGTGTGTAAACATCATAAGGCGCGGATCGGCGATGTATGCGCTGATCATTGCGTCAACGAGTTCCTGAGTAATCTCACTCACCATGCCGCTCTTGATGTATGAGCGCACCCCGTGACCGAAGGCCGCATCTTCCTGAGTTTGCATGACCATGTAGTCTTGCATTGCCACGCTGTCGTCAATCATTGTGCCGAGCTTGCGAACAGGCTCGAGTTCTTTTTCGCCGACCGCCGGATCGCCGTTGTAAACAACCTCCATTGCAACAATGCCGGTGCCGTCAGGCATGGTCATTACGGCCGGGCCGACATACATCTCATCTGATAAGCCCTGATGCCACTCACCGTAAAATTCGAGCACATCACGCGCTTGCGCGAGCGGCCACACCAGCGTTCCTGACAGCAGCTTGCGCTCGAACGGATGCAGCTCAAACTCGAACTCAGTGACCACGCCGAAGTTACCGCCGCCGCCACGGATGCCCCAGAACAGGTCACTATCGTCTTCTTCACTAATGCGTCGAATCTTGCCATCAGCCGTGACGATCTCCGCCGAGCGTAAATTGTCGACAGCCAGGCCATATTTGCGATTCAAGCGGCCCAGGCCGCCGCCCAGAGTAAAGCCGCCCACGCCGGTGTGCGACACAACGCCGCCTGTA
>CAYWYT010000185.1:0-5571 GCA_964462665.1 uncultured Woeseiaceae bacterium
TTGCATTTCGACAATATAAAGGAGAAATCGTCGCATGGACGAATATCTCGAAGTTGCCATCGAAGAAGCACGCCAAGGTCAGGCTGCTGGTGGTATTCCCATTGGGTCGGTGCTGGTCATCGACAACAAAATCGTGGCGCGCGGACACAATCAGCGCGTGCAAAAGGGCAGTGCGGTGCTACATGCCGAGATGGACTGTTTGGAGAATGCCGGTCGGCTGACGGCTGCGGACTACAAACGCGCGACGCTGTACTCGACGCTATCACCCTGTGACATGTGTAGCGGTGCAGTTCTCTTATACGGCATCAGCACAGTCGTGGTTGGAGAAAACAAGACCTTTCAGGGTCCGGAAGAACTATTGCGGCAACGCGGCGTCGATGTGACGGTGGTGAATAGTGATGAGTGTATAACGCTGATGCAGGAGTTTATTCGCGACTATCCCCAGTTGTGGAACGAGGACATCGGCGAGTAAGCCTCTAGTGCGGTCGATAGGGCCGACTGAAGTGAATGGTCAGTCCGAACAGCAGCACGAGCAACGACGAATACATTGAAATTCGCCAATAGCTGGTAGCCGTACGCACGATGTCGAAACGCTCGACATAGATTGTCTCGCAAGCGCCGTCGCCGGTATCGGTTCGAGTAGTGCTGGTGCCGCGTTTGCCCACCCCCGCGCTGGAATAGCCAACCAGGTACCCGCGTACGCGAATCTGGTCGCCGATCTTGATGTTCTTTACCCGATCGCGAATACGGTCGTCATCTGAAATCAAATGGTTGTTGGATAGTTGATCCATATCGAATGAATCCCAGGCGACCTGGTCGCGCGTCTGCACGTTGCAGGTGAATATGCCGTTCCAGAACTGCAGTTTGTCCAGCTGTGCGGTGGTTGTGTTGTCGCCCCAAACTACGCACACGTCCAGCATGTTGAGGTGATCATTGGCGAGACGGTGCATGCGGCTGTTGTCATCGTGATGTCGGTAGGAAACGATCATGCCGGTGATGTCGTAGTCGTATTCAGGTTCAACCAGATAGTCGACGCTATTAAAGGCAACATCGAAAGCGAGCTTACTGGTCGACGACTGCTTCGGTTCGGTCAGTATCTCCTGCACATAGTCGATGTTGCCGGGCAGCTCGTTTCTTTTCCAGAACGAAACTAGCAGCAAGACAAAACTAACAATGATCAGGATGTTGTTCGAGCGTTTGATCGTCACCTCTTCGTGCCACCTCAAGAAGGCTGGCCCCCTGCAGAATGCCCAGAATAGCGTGTGCGAGCATCGGTAACCATAAATTGTAAGCATGACCTGGGACACAGAATTAGGCCGCGGGAACCGCGAGAATGAGGGAATCTCGAACCTGTCATAGAAATTATTCTACAGGATTATCAAGGAGTTACAGGCATGCAAGGGAATTGCTCTCTGCCGAAGACGACGCTGCGCTGCGCGTTGCTCGTTTTTGCTGTGACTTTTGCCGGATGTACGACCTGGTTGCCTGTCGAAGACACCGATCCGCTAGAGCCAATTGTCGTTACTGAGACTCCGAGGCCCGACCTTGGGCCCTTACCCGAGCCAGAGCCGGATCCTGTTGTCCAGGTAGCGGCTCCACCCGTTATGCCGCCGATCGCGATCGTACTGACGAGCAGTCAGCCGGCGTATCTTGATGTTGCCGCTGAACTGGCAGGCCACTTCGAAAATCATAGCGTCTACGACTTGAGCGACGAAAGCCTGCCACCCGTGGCGATTATGCGTTCGATCAATGATTCGGACGCGACCACAGTCGTCGCTATCGGATTGCGCGCGGCACAGTCGGCGGTTTCGATGTCCGATTCGCCGGTCGTTTTCAGTCAGATCTTCAACCATCAGGAATACGACCTGCTCAATGAAAACAGTCGCGGCGTCGCGGCTCTGCCTCCAATGGAGGCACAACTTGCCGCGTGGAAACAGGTCGAGCCAGGCATCAGCCGAATTGGAATTATCATCGGGGAAGGTCACGAAGACTTGTTGGACTCCGCCCAAATCGCGGCCGACAAGCACGACGTAGAACTGGATGTTCGTATAGCGCATTCAGACCAGGAAACCTTGTACCTCTTTCGTCGCATGACGCGCGACATAGACGGGTTTTGGTTGTTTCCTGACAATCGAATTCTCAGTGCTCGCGTCCTGACCGAAATGCTCGAAGATTCGAACCGACATAGCGTCACCGTCGTGGTGCCGAATGATTCCATGCTGAAAATCGGTGCGGCAATTAGTATTTCGACAGTTCCAGCAGATATCGCAGCGACCATCGCGAATGTGTTGCGACGAATTCAAGCTGGCGAGATAGACCAAGTGCCATCGATAAGCGAATTGTCGGAAGTGCGCGTCACAACTAACGATACGGTACTGATCAAAAAAGCCGTCGCGGATACTGGTAAGCAGCAGTGAGGAGACTAGCCATAATCAGGTGGCGGGTCGCCCGCTACTTTAAACGCAGGCGTTCGCAGACGACCAAGCGCATGCTGGTCAATGAGATTCTGTCGATTCAGGTTATTAGTGCTGCTTTCATTGGGGCACTCGCGGTCGCCAGTTTGTATTGGGGCGGACAGTGGGTACTACAGGACAGTTACAGTCGTTGGGCCGTGCAATGGACAGAAGAGCTCAACGAACTTGGTTCTCCGCTTTACCTCGCAGACGACGGCGAAGCGCTGTATCGACTTGAGAGTTTTATTCAACGCTATCCGGAGATTCGCGATGTCTCCTATTACGATAAGAACGGGGCAGCACTCTACTCTGTGGATAATAATGAAGTCGTCGAACCGATAAGTAGTTTGGATGAAGACCGACTCGATGAATTCATTGCCCTGGTCGGCGCAGATAAACCATATGTCATGGAATCGGGTTTTCTCGATCCGCGTCAATTCGAAATCCTGGCTCCGGTTTGGGTCGAGTCAATTCCCGGCGATGGCTTGCTTGTATTCGATCCGGCGGTCGCAGAAATGGAAGTCAGCAGGGCGCTGATCGGCTTTGTCGCGATTCATCTGGATTTCGTATTGTTTCACGATCGACTGTTATCGAATATTCGTGGCGCAATTCTGATACTGCTGTTCCTGCTGGTTGTCTTCGGCATGTATGGTCGTTACGCATTGCACAAGGCGCTGACATCAATTTCCAATCTGCATGGTCCGATTCAGCAGCTCGCTGAGGGAAATCTGAACGTAAAATTCGAGCCCGCCGAACATCGCGAGATTTCTGACATTGTGGAAGCCTTAGCGACTACGGCCACAGCGCTCGGCGAGCGCGACGCGAAGCTGCTGGAACTGGCGAACCACGATAGTCTGACCGGACTCTATAATCGACGGCGATTCGTTGAGGAACTAAAAAAAGACATCGTCGGTGTAATGCGCCATGGCCACGGCAGTGCGCTGCTATTTATCGACCTGGATCAGTTCAAGTACGTCAATGACGCTTGCGGCCATCCGGCCGGCGATCGCCTGATTCGTAAAGTCGCAGATGAATTACGCAGGAGCGTTCGACGTGACGACGTTGTGGCTCGTTTCGGTGGCGATGAGTTCGTGATACTCGTTAGACGGTCGGATGCGGCCGCCGCACGATCCACGGCGCAAAGTATTCTCAGCAATATGCGACGCATGGCGCATATTGAAGACGAGCAGATCTTTCATATTCATTGCAGCATCGGCGTCACGATGTTGTCGGGTGCGAACCTTCACTACGATGATCTGATCAATCAGGCGGACATTGCGTGTCGCGAGGCCAAGTCGGCGGGTCGTAACAGAATGCACTTCTATGAAGAGTCGCAGGATGCGATGCCCAACAAGTCTGCGGATATGGGGTGGATGAATCGCCTCCGGACGGCGATCGACGAGGATGGTTTCGAGCTACGATTCCAGCCCATCAACGATATCGATAGTGGCCAAACGACACATCACGAAGTCCTGATTCGCTTGCGTGGCGACGACGGCAAACTTATTTCTCCGGACGCGTTTTTGCCGTCCGCTGTTCGTTTCGGCCTGATGACAGAGATCGACTTCTGGATTATTCGTCACGCCGCGATGGCCTACGCTGAATTCTCGGAACCGAACCGAGTATTGAAACTTTCAATCAATCTTTCTGCCAACGCATTTGAAAATGATGACTTGACGGACTTTGTCGAGAAGACCTTCAAAGAGAATGGGGTTCTGCCAACCGATATCATTCTTGAAATAACCGAAAGCCTGGCGGTACGACGTCCTGCCCACGTGGAGCGTCAGATCGCTGTGCTGCGAGAGTTCGGTTGTCAGTTCGCTCTTGATGATTTCGGTACAGGCTATAGCTCATTCAGCTATCTGCAGAAACTGAAGTTCGACTACATCAAGATTGACGGCTCTTTCGTCCGTGACCTGATGAATAATCCTGTCGATCAGAAGATGATTAAGCTGATCGCAGAGATCGGCAAAGAAGCCGGTATGCGCACGATCGCAGAGTATGTGCAGAATGCCCGATCGCTGGAACGTTTGGGTGAGCTCGGTGTAGACATGGCGCAGGGGTATTTCGTTGGTCGTCCGACTCGATTGCCGAAATTCAGAAGCACGCCAATTTCGCTAAGCGCTCGGCGCTCAAAGAAGTACTTAAGCAGCCAGTAAGGTAAACTTTCGAGTCAACCTAGTCTAAATTGGTGAGCGATATGTACAGCAAGTACACACTTGTATTCCTGGTAGCCCTGATTCCAGGTTTTGCTCTTGGCCAGGCTGGAACAGCCTATCAATGTTCGTTCGACGACATGCAACGGCGCATCGAGATTCTTACGGAGCCCGGTGTGACCGTGCCGTGCGAGGTTCACTACTTCAAGGACACTGAAATGCCTGGCGAGAGTCAGGTGCTTTGGAAGGCGACCACCGAGGCCGGCTACTGCGAAGCAAAGGCAGAAGAGTTCGTCGCCAAACTTCGCGAATGGGGTTGGGAATGCGCGCCGAATAGCGGTGCCAAGCCCGTGCAGGAGCCTGAGCCGATGACTGATGACACCGAGGCGCTAGAGCCGGCCAACTAGCAGCAGGCTCACCCCGATTTGCTACTCAGGTTTGCGGAATTTCAAGACAAAGCGATGGGTCATACCTCTCACAGAGTCATCGCGCATGTGCATGCTCATGTCATCGCTATCGTGATGCAGTACGCCGCTGTCTGTTTCCAGGACGAACCCTGCTGCTTCAGCAACACGGATCGCATCGGCTTTCACCATGCGGTGTAAGTCAGCATTGTCATTTTCCGCGAGACCTTCGTGATCGATTATTACGAAGAAGCCGCCGGGCTTAAGAACTGTATACACAGAGGCCAACGCAGCGACTGCGACTTCGTCGCCGCCGCGGTTGTAGATGTCGTGCAGATTGAGGGCAGTAATCGCAGCGTCAAATTGACCATCTTCGGCTGTTAATTCTTCGGTGTTTTTGTTGAGGCGAGTGACATTTGCTAATCGCCCGTCCGCGAGTCGTGCGCTAATTGCCACTTCGTTGGCGCCTTCTCGAAACTGCAGTACGCGGGGTGGGTTTTGTGCTGTCACGTGACCGTCGGGTCCGACCGCGTTGGAGAGGACCTCGGTGTACCAGCC
>CAYWYT010000186.1:0-5500 GCA_964462665.1 uncultured Woeseiaceae bacterium
CGAGTACATGGGTATCAAGCAAGGCAGTCTTTACTACTACTTCAAGTCGAAAGAAGACGCGTTGAGTGAAGTTTGCCTGTACGGCATGCAGGACTACGTCGAGCGTATGAATTCGATCTCTTCGAGCGGCCAGACATTTCGGGAGAAACTGGTTGCTACGGTGACCTCGCACGTAACGAAGTATCGCGAAAAGAATGAAGCGCTGCGCGTGTATAACGCGGAGCGGCTGTACTTGTCGGAATCGAAACGCACCAAGTTGAAAGAACTGGGTACGGGTTACCGGCAACAACTGGAAGAAATATTCGCCGACGGAATCAAGAACGGTGAGGTTCGAGAATCAATTGACTGCCAGTTCGCCGCACATGCTGTTATCGGAATGTGCAACGCCTGGGGTGAATTTATCGACCGCCACCCGGACATGGATCTTTTTCAACTCATTGAAAACTGCGTTGATCTTTTGATCAATGGCTTTGTAGACAATAAATTCAAACAACTTAACTAAAGTAAAATATAGGAATCAAACAGTGACTACTCAAAAAGCAACAAACGTAACCTGGCACGACGGAGAAGTATCTCGCGAAGACCGCCAAAACATCTTGCGCCAACGCGGCGCGACAATCTGGTTCACCGGCCTGTCTGGCAGCGGCAAGAGCACGATCGCAGTTGCGCTCGAGCAAGCCCTCTTCGGCATGGGCAAGCTCTCGTACCGTCTCGACGGCGACAACGTGCGCCTCGGTATTAACAAGAACCTTGGCTTCTCGGAAGCAGATCGTACTGAGAACATTCGTCGCATCGGCGAGGTTGCCAAGTTGTTCGGCGACTCAGGTGTATTGGCTCTATCCAGCTTTATCAGCCCCTACAAGGCTGATCGCGACGAAGTCCGCGCACTGCACGAAGCTACCGACCTGGGATTCATTGAGGTTCACGTTGATTGCTCACTCGCAGAAGCTGAGAAACGCGATCCTAAGGGTCTTTACAAGAAAGCACGTGCTGGCGAGATCAAAAACTTCACCGGTATCGACGATCCTTACGAAGCTCCGGATCAGCCAGAAATTCACTTGCATACAGACCAGATGACGCTCGAGGAAGAAGTACAAATTATTCTCGACCACCTCGTCGAAAACGGTTTCGTTGTACAAGATCACTTATCGCGCGCTGAAGACGGCGAGCAAACAATTAATGCCGCAGTGCAGTAGGAGAACGACTTGATTAAGCCACATGGGGCTGATGCCCTGAACCCATTGTTGGTCACTGATACTGACCAGCACGCCAGCTTGCTCGCCGAAGCTGCGACCTTGCCTTCTCTTCTGCTGACTTCAGCAGCGGCAGCCGATGCAGTCATGCTTGGCGGCGGTTACTTCACACCATTGAGCGGCTACATGAATGTAGCTGACGCAATGAGTGTTGCAGAGAAAATGCATACCGTTGATGGACTTTTCTGGCCAGTGCCAGTACTCAACATGACCGACGACGTTACTGCAATCGAAGGCGCTTCTCGAATCGCTCTGCGTGATCCGAATGTCGATGGCAATCCAGTTATCGCGATTATGGATGTCGATGCGATCGAAGAAATGTCAGCTGAACAGAAAGACGAAATCACACAGCAAGTATTCGGCACGATGGATGCTGCGCACCCAGGTGTTGGCGTATTCCAGGGCCAGGGTAACTACTGCGTATCCGGTTCAATTCAGGTTCTGAATCTGAGCTACTTCGAAACTGATTTCGAAGGCACCTTTAAGACTGCCGTTGAAATTCGTAACGACATCGCTGCACGCGGTTGGGAAAAGGTTGTTGCTTTCCAGACGCGTAACCCGATGCACCTGGCTCACGAAGAGCTGTGCCGCATGGCAATGGAACGTCTGGACGCCGATGGCTGCGTTATCCACATGCTTCTTGGCAAGCTAAAAGAAGGCGATATTCCGGCCGACGTGCGTGATGCATGCATCCGCAAGATGGTCGATATCTACTTCCCAGCGAACTCTGTGATGGTTACTGGCTACGGTTTCGACATGTTGTACGCCGGACCACGTGAAGCAGTACTGCACGCTGTATTCCGTCAAAACATGGGCGCAACACACCTTATCGTCGGTCGTGATCACGCAGGTGTAGGTGACTACTACGGTCCGTTCGATGCTCAGGCAATCTTTGACGAGATTCCGGAAGGTGCAATGGAGATCGAAATCTTCAGCGCTGACCACACTGCATGGTCCAAGAAGCTCGACAAAGTTGTGATGATGCGTGAAGCACCTGACCACAAACCTGAAGACTATGTGTTCCTGTCAGGAACCAAAGTTCGCGAAATGCTCAGCGAAGGTATTGCACCGCCGCCAGAATTCTCGCGACCGGAAGTTTCCAAAATCTTGATGGACCACTATCAAGCGCAAGCGTAGTTAGAGAGCGCAGTAAGAGAGCAATGGTAAAGACAAAGCTGCGCACAGCAATGTGCGCAGCTTTTTATTGCCTTCTAAATTCGGCCTGTTAGATACGGATCGGCAGATCCCTGACTCGTACCCCGGTCGCCGCTTCGATCGCATTCGCGACCGCAGGTGCAACCGGAATAAACGGCGGCTCTCCAAGTCCGGTTGGGAACTCCGTACTCTCGACGAACTTGATGTCCAGCTCGGGTACATCTTCCATTCTGAGTGGCGTGTAGGTGTCGAAATTGCGTTGTGCCACCTGTCCGTTCTCGAACGTGGCACCTTCATACATGCCAACGCTCAGGCCCCACAGAATCGCACCCTCGGCCTGTGCCATCGCGCCGTTCGGATGTACAACCGTGCCGCAGTCAATCGTCTGCCAGATCTTCTTAACTTGAACCACCTTGGTGTCCGGGTCTACGGCTACATGTGCCACACACCCAATCCAGGTCGCCATGTCACGTTGTTGACCGAAGCAGCACGCAACACCAAAACCTTCGCCGTCCGGTAGTTCACCACCCCATCCGGAGCGATCGCGAACATCCTTAAGCACTGCTGCCTGACGTGCGGCGCCACCAACGGCTCCGACTTGGTCGCCAGCGTTCTTGCCAGCAGCGTCCAGCATAGCGAGCCGATAATCGATCGGATCTTCGCCAGCTCTTTTGGCGAGCTCGTCCATAAACGACTCGACCGCCCAACTCGTCCAACCCGGACCAACTGATCTTAAGTAGCCCGGCAGGAAGGTCTTTTGTGCCACGTCGTTATTAAGTGCACGGACGCGGTGATTCGGAACCGAATACCAATGATCTGCGCCGTTAATAGAAAATCCGTCATACTTGCCGTTGCCGTCAACGCCGACACCCAGAAAGTCCGGCAATAATGATAACGTGGGCCAACCGGCTGCCGCGGCATGTTCGATCGCCGTCAAATTGCCGTCCGCATCCAATGACGCGTCCATCTGTTGAACTGACGGAGAGCGAACGCAGTCGAGACGGGCATCTTCCTCACGCCGAAACACGACTTTGACGGGTTTGCCCAGCTCCTGCGCTGCCAGTGCTGCCGGAATCATGTAGTCGCCCCACAACCGTCGGCCAAATCCGCCGCCCAGGTAATACTGATGAATTACGACGTCGTCCGCTGTGATACCGAGTACACCAGCGAGCGTCGGCAGCATCGCTGCTCGATATTGGTTGCCTGAATGAACATGGCACTTACCATCGACAAACTCGACCAGCGCATTGACCGGCTCCAACTGATAATGCATTACGGTGCCGGTTCGATAGGTTGCCGTAAACGAATCGGCCGCTGCCGCTTGCGCTGCCGTGACATCGCCTTCGTCGACAAAGCGCGTGCCAATGCTTTTATCTGCAACCAGTCTTGCGCCTTCAGCTTGTATGTCGGCTTCACTGACATTTGCAGTCGGTCCTGCTTCCCAGTCAACGACTACCGCATCAGCCGCTTTCATCGCACTTGGAAAATCATCGGCGATGACGACAGCCCAGCCCATCAACAGACCACTCGGATCGGTTAATTGCAGAGTCTTTTGATAGCCCGGAATTTCTTTGGCTGCGCTGTCATCGATGCTTCTGATCGAGCTGCCATAGCGCGTCGGCGGTATTAGTGGCGAACCAAAAACCATTCCCGGCAGCTCAACGTCGATACCGTAGACCGCTTCGCCACGAGTCTTCGCGGGAATGTCACGCGCGCTGGTATCACGCCCGATAAGTCGTCGTTCCGACGCCGGCTTAGGTGTTAGCGCTGCAAGCTCTTCATCACTGAGCGTGCGGCTCACATCACCCTTTTGCACGATGTCAGCAAAAGAAATGCTTTTGCCATTGGCACTTACTTTGCTGTCCGCCACGGTGCAATCTGCCGGGTCAACATCAAGTAATGCAGCACCCGCTTCCTGCAGGACGGTGCGGCCTGCAGCACCTGCCTGTGAAATCGTAGCAAACGACGTGAAGACTGACCATGATCCGCCGGTGACGTCACCGAGGGACACGCCAGGAATCAACGGCCCCCATTTCGGGTCGCTGTCCGCGTGCACGAAACTGACGTCATCCCAGTTTGCTCCGAGCTCGTCCGCAATGATGCGCGCGAGAGCGGTACCGACGTGCTGCCCCATTTCGGCTTTTGGAATATTCATCATGACACTGCCATCAGCAGCGACCTCAAACCAAATGGAAGGCGAAAAGCTGACACTCGCACCACCGCTGGCAATCTCTCTGGCTACTTCTTCTTTGCTGCAACCCGGCAATACGACACCCAGACCCATCACCAGTCCGGCGCTCGCGCTATTTGCGAGGAACGTTCTTCGATTAATAGCCATGACTACGCCTCCTCGCCGCTGGCAGCGGCCTTGATTGCTTTGCGGATACGGGTATACGCCATGCAACGGCAGAGATTGCCGTTCATTGCATCAGTAATTTGCTGGTCAGTTGGACTTGGTGTGTTCTCCAGAAATCCCGCAGCCTGCATGATTTGCCCGGACTGGCAGTAGCCGCATTGCGGTACTTGCTCATCGACCCAGGCTTTTTGCAGGGCTTTGCCGGCATCGGTCGCCAGCCCCTCGATCGTGGTCACGGATTTTCCGGCAACGGAACTTACCGGCGTGATACAGGCTCGCGTTGCGACCCCGTCGATGTGGATGGTGCAGGCTCCACACATGGCGATACCGCAACCAAATTTTGTGCCCTTGAGTTTGAGTTCATCTCTAACCACCCATAACAACGGTGTATCAGGCTCGCTGTCCGACGAAGCAGGCGCTCCGTTTAAGTCGAATTCGATCACTACCATTCCCCTTTTACAGTGGTGAGACTCAACTCTGAGTGTAGACCAATACGAGAGCAAAAAGCGCCGAATCGCAAATCTTGACCCCAACAAAAAGGGCGCCCGATTGGGCGCCCTCTCTTGTTAGCAAAACTTACGGACTTACGAGTCGTCTTTACCCTTGATTCCGACCCTGTCCAGTAACGCGGCGCCTTCATCTGTCTGCCGAATAGCCTCAACCATCCCGCCGATATTGGTGCCGCCCTTAGTGGTGATCAGGTCAAGCAAACTATCCATGCCGCCCTGCACATCAC
>CAYWYT010000187.1:0-5495 GCA_964462665.1 uncultured Woeseiaceae bacterium
TAAATATTCGCTGCCCGTATGCCGCGCAGCTTAGCCGCGACTACACCATGTTTGTCGACCCGGCAGGAATCTCTGCTCAGGCTACTACCGCGCAGGCCGCAGCAACAACGCAACGGGTTTCAAATCCACAAAGAATATCGAGACCCACTGCAGTCGTTGCGACAGCTTCTGCTCCGGCAGCACGCCGAGCGATAAGCACTGAGCCAGTAGTCGGGGGCACCCAATACCAGGTGCAACGTTATGAGAACCTCGGCGACATCGCGCAGCGAATTGTCGATCGACCGGTCGGGCTTTGGCCTGCAGTTGATGCCATATTCGCAGCCAATCCGGATGCATTCATAGACAATGATCCGAATAAGCTCAAAGCGGGTAGCTGGATAACGATTCCCGACTTCGGAGCCGCCGCGCCTTTGACAGTCGCGAGCGCTGGCTTGTCTCAATCGCGAACCGTTGCGCAGGGCAGTATCTACACAGGCACGACACCGGAACAGATTGCGTCGCCCTTTACGCCGATTGAGGAATTGGAAGTCTATTCCACTCCGGCCCCCGCAGCTCTGGTCGCAGCGACAACCGCTCCTGCAATTATTGACATCCCGGATACCGAACTCGAAGCACCTGTCGTCACCTCGACATCGCCCAATGTTGCAAGCGCGCGAGTCCAGAGAACGCCGGTTGAGGAATCTTCCAGCAACTGGCTCTTGTGGCTCGCCGGCGCTGGCGTGGCTCTGATTGCAATGTTGCTGTTCTTTGGCCGCCTTGTTCGGAGTCGATTTGGATCGTCACCGATCGGTGCTATTGCGCCACAAGAACGACGCCAAACGGATGCCGGTGGTCGAATGCTTGAAGAGGTCGGTGAAATTGAAGTATCGATTGCCGAAGTTGACGGACTAGACGAACTCGAAGAAACGCAAGAGAACCTCGCCCTGGATGCTGACCTCATCATCGGTAGTGGTCTGCAAGAAGGCAGTGAAATCGATTTGGCGCAGGACTTTGGCTTTGCGGCTACGACAGAACTCGACCTTGAATTGCCTGAGGAAATGTCCAGCGGACAAGAGGCTGATGCTGGAACCGACATCATCCCGCCACTCAATATCGAGATGCAGTCAATCCTGGAAAGCGAAGTAATGGCGGATGAAGTAGAGGATGACGCAGCTGAGGACGACACGTTCAGCAGCACCGTAATTGACGACGTTGCGATAGAGGACGACGACTACGATATGTCAGTCATAGTCGACGCAACCAAGATGCCACAGACAGAAGACGTTACGATGCTTGACCTGGAGGCCATACCGGTCGAAGGCGGCAACGAGACGCTTGCATCTGGCGACTATACGGTGAGTGCCGAAGTTGACTACACAGTACTGGAGCAGGATTACGAAGATGAATTCTCTGCGACGCAGGCGTTGAACGAAGAGATCGCACGCGCGGCGGAAGAAATTGCCCAGAGCATCGGCGAATTGAACGACACTTCTATGGCATCCGTTGCGGCACTCGACATTACTGCGCAATTGCCGGCCAACAACGATGACTTCATCAGCGACGCAGATGATACCGGAATCAACGCAGTGATCTCCGATGACAGCGACAACGACGAAGTCACGGCCAAATTCCGCGCTAAACGAGGTCGGTAGACCTGCGCTTACTCCTTCGCGATCCCGACAAGGCGGTCGACGTTACGCCAGCCGCGCGGCAGTAAGCTGCCGCGTAATGCGCGCTCGCCGTAGTACGAATCGGTGTCATCCCACTTGATCGTCATCATGCGTTCGCCGCAATGAACCTGCAGCTTGCCTTCTTCCGGCACTACTGCCGCGGCAATCAACTTTTCCTCACCGCTGTTGTATTTCTTGGTAGGAATATTAAGTAGCTTGTTGCCTTTGCCTTTTGCGAGTTCCGGCAACTCTTCCATCTCAAACATCAGTAGCCGGCCGATGGACGATACGGCAGCGATCAGACATTCCGAGCCTGCCGGGACCAGCGCCGGGACCACCGCCCTGCCGCCTGCCGGCACTCGCAAGACCGCCTTGCCCGCCTTGTTGCGCGTCACCAGGTCCTCAAGCGTGGCAATGAAGCCATAGCCAGCGTCGCTGGCCAGCACATAGCGCTGCTCGTTGTCGCCAATCATGGCACCGCAAAACTCCGCTCCATCGGGCGGCTTGAAGCGGCTCGAGAGCGGCTCGCCCTGCCCTCTGGCAGACGGCAATGTGCCAGCCATCACGCTGTACACGCGCCCCGTGCTATCGATGAACATGGCGAGTTGATTGCTGCGACCTTTTGCGGTGGCGAGGTAGCCGTCGCCCGACTTATAACTAAGCGCCAGGACGTCAACCTCATGTCCTTTCGCCGCGCGTGCGAAGCCGCGTTGCGAAAGAATAACGGTCACCGGTTCACTGGACACGAGTTGCGTTTCGTCCAGTGCCTGCGCAGCTTCACGCTCAACAATCAGCGTACGACGGTCGTCGCCATAGGCCTCAGTGTCTTCCAGGATTTCACTTTTGATCAATGTCTTCAGACGCGCAGAGCTCTTTAGAGTCTGTTCGAGCCCATCACGTTCTGCATTGAGTTCATCCTGCTCACCCTTGATCTTCATTTCCTCAAGCTTGGCAAGATTGCGCAAGCGCAGATTGAGGATGGCTTCTGCTTGAATATCGCTGAGCTTGAAACGTTTCATCAAGACCGGTTTCGGCTCATCTTCTTCGCGGATAATCTTGATGACAGCATCGATGCTCAGATAAGCGACCAGCAAGCCGTCAAGAATATGCAAGCGGTCCACGACGATTTGCAGACGATGCTTAAGCCTGCGTTTGACCGTATCGGTGCGAAATTTCAGCCACTCCGTGAGCATGCTGAGTAGATCAAAAGCACGCGGCCGGCCTTCGAGATCAATAATATTCATATTGACCCGCACGGTGCGTTCGAGCGAGGTCGTTGAAAAAAGATGTGACAACAATTCATCTTTGTCGACGCGATTGGACTTCGGACTGATAACCAGTCGCGTGGGATCCACATGATCGGACTCATCACGAAGATCTTCGACCTGCGGCAACTTTTTGTTGCGCATTTGCATTGCGATTTGTTCGAGGACTTTGCCGCCGGATATCTGATGCGGCAACTCAGTGATGATAATGTCGCCATCTTCGAATTTGTACGACGCACGCAGTCGCAATGTACCGCTGCCCGTCTTGTAGATTTGCTTGATATCCTCGCGCGGTGACACCAACTCGCCGCCGGTTGGATAATCCGGCCCTTTGATGTGTTTCATCAAGCCAGCAATTGTCGCCTTTGGGTCGTCTATTAGCTGTATCAGTGCGCTCGCGACTTCTCTTAGATTATGCGGCGGTACATCCGTGGACAGCCCGACAGCAATGCCGGTCGTGCCGTTTAGTAATATATTGGGTAGCCGCGCCGGCAATACCACGGGTTCGTTCATTGTGCCGTCGAAATTGGGTACCCAGTCCACGGTGCCGTGCGCCAATTCCTGCAACAAGCTTTTCGCGTACGGTCGTAAGCGTGACTCTGTGTAGCGCATTGCCGCGAAGGACTTCGGGTCATCGGTTGAGCCCCAGTTGCCCTGCCCGTCAACAACCGGATAGCGATACGAAAAGTCCTGCGCCATGAGCACCATCGCTTCGTAGCAAGCGGAATCACCATGCGGGTGAAACTTGCCGATGACATCGCCGACGGTACGTGCCGATTTCTTCGGCTTCTGCCCGGCCGAAAGGCCCAACTCACTCATCGCGTAAATGATGCGTCGTTGCACTGGCTTCAGGCCATCGCCGATCTGCGGCAGCGCACGATCCAGGATGACGTACATCGAATAGTCGAGGTACGCCTTTTCGGTGTAGTCCTTCAGCGCCTGCTGTTCAACGCCTTCGAGATTTAAATTAGTCTGCATGCTTATACCTCAGCAAGATTGCCCTTGGTCTCGAGCCACTTGCGCCGATCTTTGGCGCGCTTTTTCGCCAACAACATATCCATCATCTGATCCGTTTTGTCTTCGCCACTCACAGTAAGCTGGACCAGGCGCCGGGTGTCACGATTCATGGTCGTATCGCGCAGTTGCGACGGATTCATCTCGCCCAGGCCTTTGAAGCGGGTGACAGATACTTTGCCACGCATGTTTTCTGCCTCGATTCGATCCAGAATGCCTTTGCGTTCGCTATCATCCAACGCGTAGAAAACTTCCTTACCCACATCAATGCGGAACAACGGCGGCATGGCGACGTATACGTGGCCAGCCATGACCATCTCGCGAAAATGGCGCAGGAATAAGGCACATATCAATGTGGCGATGTGCAAGCCGTCGGAGTCCGCGTCGGCGAGAATACAAACTTTGTGATAACGCAGATTCTCGAGATTCGTTTCATTTGGGTCGATCCCGAGTGCGATGCTGATGTCGTGCACTTCCTGTGATGCAAGAATTTCTGAGGAATCTACTTCCCAGGTATTCAGGATTTTGCCTCTGAGCGGCATGATCGCCTGTGTATTACGATCGCGTGCCTGTTTGGCCGAGCCGCCCGCAGAATCACCCTCAACCAGAAAAATCTCGCAGAGCTCCGGTTCTTGCGATGTGCAGTCAGCGAGTTTGCCGGGCAGCGCCGGACCCGAAACGATTTTCTTGCGCACGACCTTCTTGGCCGCTTTGAGTCGTTTTTGCGCTTTATCGATCGCCAACTGGGCAATGAGATCGCCGCTTTCTGGATGCTTGTTGAGCCATAGGGAAAAGCTGTCTTTGATAACGCCAGTCACGAAGGCGGCAGATTCTCGCGACGACAGTCTTTCTTTGGTCTGCCCCGAGAACTGCGGGTCTTCGAGCTTGACGCTTAACACAAAGCTAAGACCATCCCAGACATCCTCCGGCACGAGCGAAACGCCGCGCGGCAAGAGACTGCGAAAGTCTGCGAATTCTCGAATGGCGTTCGTCAGTCCGGTGCGTAAACCGTTTACGTGCGTGCCGCCCTGCGCGGTCGGGATCAAGTTGACGTAGCTTTCAGTAACGACCTGACTGGCTTCCGCTTGCCATGCAAGCGCCCATTCGACCGTCTCATTGTTGCCTGAAAGATTGCCGGAAAACGGCTCGCTCGGCAGGATTTCCGCGCCATCGATGGCTTCGAGCAGGTACTCCTCGAGCCCGCCGGTATAACACCACTCAATCTTTTCCGCGGGCTTCTCGACCTTGAGGCGAACGGTAAGCCCCGGGCACAAGACAGCCTTGGCCTTGAGCGCGTGTTTTAGCCGCGATACCGAGATGTTGGTCGAATCGAAATACTGCTCATCCGGCCAGAATCGAATCGTCGTACCGGTGTTGGCCTTGCCGACCGTGCCCACAACTTCAAGCTTGCCGCGCTTTTTGCCGCCGGCAAAACTCATGTTGTATTCCTTGCCGTTGCGGCGAATCCAGATCTCCAGATTCTTAGACAAAGCATTCACCACGGAAACACCGACACCGTGCAATCCGCCCGAATATTGGTAGTTCTTATCGTTGAATTTGCCGCCAG
>CAYWYT010000188.1:0-5461 GCA_964462665.1 uncultured Woeseiaceae bacterium
ATATCTTCACCAAGCACAACAACGAGTTCTGAATTGCGCGTGTGCTTCAACCATTCACGGAACGGTCGGTCGCCGCGAATATTCTTAATCTCGCGAAGGCAGCCGAGCAAAGATGCAGCTTCGAGAATAATGGCGAGAATCAACACTGAGATTGCGATCCAGAGTTGCGACAACGCTTCGGGATGATTGAATTTGTGCACGCCCTCGTAAATAGAAAAGATCCCGCCAAGCGAGAACAACATCAATGCAACGATGAAACTCCAGAAGTAACTCAGTTTGCCGTAACCCAAAGGATGCTCGGCGTCCGGTGGTCGTTGCGATTGTCGCAAACCGAGATACAGCAATATCTGATTGCCAGTATCGGCATAGGAGTGAATGGCTTCTGCAAGCATACTGCCCGAACCGGTCAGCCAGGCCGCCCATGTTTTCGCTATAGCAATACCGAAATTGGCGAGAAAAGCGTAAAGAATTGCCCTCGCTGTGGAATTATGTGTGCTTGAAGCCATCAAATACTCTATCTATCGTCAACGGAATGGTTGTTTTGGCGTTATCTACAGGACAGAGATTAGCAAGGATAGGTAACTATATGCGTGCATTTGTGCTGCTCGCCATTGTCGTCCAGGCCACCGTGGCTGCCGGCTGCGCGGCCCACCCTGACCCCATCATCGACAGCAAAGGCGTCGATCCCGACGCCTTGGCGCAGGACTGGGACGAATGCGAAGCCTATACAGACGAGATCGTGATTGCCGCTGGCGCTGCGAAAGGCGCCGCCGTGGGCGGTGCGTATGGCGCCGCCATTGGCTCCATAGGCAAATACGGAAATGCCAGCCAGGACGCTGCCTACGGTGCTTTATACGGCGGCACCAAATCGGGTCTGGAGGCCGACCGCGACAAACAAGCAGTCTTCAAACGATGCATGCGCGGCCGCGGCTACAGAGTGCTCAACTAAGGCTATTGAATTAGCCGTTCTACTCAATTACTGTATAAATATACAGTAATTGAGTTTCCCCTGATGTCTGACAGACCACCCTTCGTAAAAGCTCACAAGGGTCGCGGCGCGGTATCCGCGCGCGACGGCCGTTTCGTAAAGCAGCAAGTGCAGTTCGACGATGCCGAGGCCAGTCAGGCTGCGGCAGCGTCACCTGCGACGGTTCTAACCGCCATGCGTGCTGGCAAAATAATCAGTCATAACAACTCACCTGATATCCCCTTCGAGCGTTCGATCAACCCTTACCAAGGCTGTGAACACGGGTGCATTTATTGTTATGCGAGACCCAGCCACAGTTACCTGGACCTGTCGCCCGGTATCGATTTCGAGACCCGAATTTTCTACAAACCCAACGCAGCGCAACGATTGCTCGACGAGTGGGGAAAGCCAGCTTATGAATGTAAACCGATAACTATTGGCGCAAATACGGACCCCTATCAGCCCGCCGAAAAAACAACCCGAATTACGCGGCAACTGCTGGAGTTATTCCGCAAGCACGAGCATCCGGTCAACCTGATCACCAAGGGCAACCTGATTACGCGCGACATCGACATCTTGTCATGGCTGGCAGAACGTAAGCTTTGCTCAGTCGCTGTCAGCATGCCGACGATGGATGCCGCGCTGAAACGTATTATGGAACCGCGCGTGCCGTCGGCCGAGGCACGGCTCAAGGCTATCGAGATGCTAGTGCAAAACGGGATTCCGACCAGCGTTCTCGTCGCACCGGTGATCCCGGCGATTAACGACGCCGAAATCGAAGCAATACTGGAAGCTGTCGCGAATGCCGGCGCAAATCAGGCCAGCTACATATTTTTGCGCTTGCCGCACGAGGTAAAGCACTTGTTCAAGGAGTGGTTGCAGGTACATTTTCCGGAGCGGGCCAAGCACGTCATGAGCCTCGTCAGACAGGCTAGCGGCGGCGCAGATTATGACCATCGATTTGGGGTTCGCCAGCGCGGCCGCGGACCGTACGCCGATATGCTGGGCAGCCGGTTTCGAGCCGCCTGCAAGCGTTTCGAACTCAACTCAGATCGGTATCAACAGAAACTGGATTGCCGACGATTTTTGCCTCCTGGCGGCCAACAACTCGGCCTTGATTTGTGACAATTCGGGTATAGTGGCTACAGAGCCCGTGGCCTCCAGAGTCGCGAACTTCCAAGGTCAAAATCAGTCTGAACATAAAGATGAAGAAGCTCATACCAATTGCTCTGCTGCTCCTTAGCGCCGATCTGGCCGCGCAGGACGACGGACAGGAGATCGATCCTTTCGCCGCTGCTATCAGCGCCGACAACATTGTCGTGCCGGATACACCGGCACCAGAACTCGATCCGGCCGTCGCAGTCGAGGAAGAGGCGGAACAGGTGCCCGGCGGGCCAGACCAGGATCAGCTTGTGCCGGTCGCTGACGATGAACAGGTGGCCGACGAAGCGGAAGCATTGACGGATGTCTTGCCGCCAGAGTGGACCGACGAAGAAGAGTTGTTCTATCAATACGAGCGTTACCTGCAACTGATGAAAGATCGGGTTTACGACGAGGCTGATTCCGTTGCAAAACGGGTCGTTGTATTAGCCCTTAAAGTGAGGGGTCCAGAGTCGACCGACTTTGCCAAGGCGCTGACCAATCTTGCGGTCGTGCAACATCGCACTGAACAATATGATGCCGCACAGCAGAATTTCGAAAGCGCCATTGAAATAATCGAAGACAACGAGGATCAGTTGAATGGTCAGCTGGTGAATCCACTGCGCGGACTGGGTGCATCGCAACTGGAATCCGGTCGACCCGATAAGGCCAGCGCCTCCTTTCGCCGCGCGGTACACGTAACGCACGTAAATATGGGGCCGCATAATCTTGATCAAATTAGCATTCTCGAGTCGTTGTCTGAGACTCACCTTCGGCTTGGCTCGATCGATGATGCCAAAGAAATTCAGGATAGAATCTACGCACTCAACGAGCGCGCTTATGCGCACAACGCGATAGAGATGGTACCTGCATTGATGCGTCGCGCAGACTGGCAGCATCGTGCCGGCTTTATCAATGATCAACGCACATCATTGCGACGAGCCGTCCGTATTGTCGAGGCTGTCGGCGGCAAGAATGACATGCGACTCGTTGACCCTCTGACGCAATTAGGCCAGTCCTTCTTCTATGTTGATATGTCCGGCACGGCAGCTTACGGCAATCAATCAGTGGCAACTGGCGAAACGTACTTTAAGAGAGCCTTGCGGATCGCGAGTGAGAATCCTGACGCCAATTGGCAAATGATCGCAACAACAAGTCTGGCCCTCGGCGACTACTATATGTACCTGGACAATGTGAATCAGGCGAACAAGATCTACAGGGCCGCATGGGCAGACTTGTCGACCAGCGAAGTTCGGTTGGCGTTCCGGCGCGACAATCTCGAGCAGTACGTTGTCCTTCGAAGTAGCGCTATTCCCGAATTTGTGAGCCCGCCGAGTAACGCAGCACCAACCGGTCAGGAAATACCCTTCCTGCAAGGCACGGTAACGATGAAGTTCGACGTTTCAACGCGGGGTCGAGCCACAAATTTGAAAATTATTGAGGCCCACCCGCGCGAATTTATTGACATGCAACGTCTTGTACAGCGTGAATTGCGACGACGCGTCTATCGGCCACAGTACGACAACGCTGCAGCTGTCAGCAGCAATGATCAAATTCTTGTGCACAGATACTTTTACCGGCAAGCGGACCTCGACGCTTTGCTAGCCGCCGAATCTGAAGAAACTTGAAGTCTCAATTATTGAGCATCGTATTGCTGGCAATTGCCAGCAGCGCATCAGCCGACTGCAAGGACGACTGGATCTGCGTCGATGCTGTTGATCAGGGCGATGACATTGAGCTACATGCCCGAAATCTTGGTGACTATCCAATCACCTATACGCTGCGTGTTCGAACCGAAAACTTACGCAGCAGCGGCCCGAAGACTGTAACCCGAACTCTCGCACCGCGTCAGTCTGAACAAGTCATGGCATTGATCAGCACCCACGACGATGAGGACGGTGACTACCGCTTATCCTACGACTGGACTATCGGTGACAAGGACGCGGTGCATGATGATGACCATTTGTATGCGCTGCCCTACAGCAGCGGTCATTCGTATCGCGTTATTCAAGGCTACGGTTCCAGATTCAGCCACACCGGTTTGGAAGAGTTTGCGATTGATTTCGATATGTCGACAGGGACCGCTGTGCACGCCGCTCGAGCAGGTGTTGTTGCACGAGTGGAAGAATCACACGCCAAGGGATGTTGGGAGGACGGTTGTGGCAAGTTCGCGAACTTTATTGTAATCCTGCACAGCGACGGTACTACCGGCGAGTATTTCCATTTGCAGGAAAATGGGGCGCTGGTAAACGCTGGTGACCGCGTGGCACAAGGTCAAAAAATTGCTTACTCAGGCAACACGGGTCACACCACGATGCCGCACCTGCATTTTGCTGTGTATCGTGCCATCGAATGGGGTAACACCCAGTCTATTCCGGTGCGCTTCCAAAGCGTGGACGGTATTGTTGGCCGTCCACGGCGCGGCGGCCGCTATCAGGCAATGTAGGTATCATCATGCAAGTTTCTGAATCTCATTTCGTCAACGGCAATCCGCTCAGGGCGCCTTTCCCCGAAAACCTGCAACAGGCTGTTTTCGGCCTTGGATGTTTTTGGGGCGCTGAGCGTAAGTTCTGGGAACTGGACGGCGTTTACAGCACAGCCGTCGGCTATGCGGGTGGCAGCACGCCCGATCCCGACTACAACTCTGTTTGCAGCGGCAGCACCGGGCATGCAGAAGTAGTGCTGGTCGTGTTCGATCCGACAGTCGTTAGCTACGAGGACCTGTTACGCGTGTTTTGGGAAAGCCACAATCCGACGCAAGGCATGCGCCAGGGAAACGATACCGGTACGCAGTATCGATCCGTCGTGTATACCTTTGACGACGTGCAGCTAGACACAGCGAATCGTTCGCGCGACGCCTACGGACAACAGCTCACCGCGGCCGGACATGGCACCATCACTACAGAAATTTTAGGCTTGGATGCTTTCCACTACGCCGAGGACTATCACCAACAGTACCTGGCGAAAAATCCGGGCGGCTATTGTGGCATTGGCGGCACCGGCGTAACTTGCGCTGTCTGATCTGACCTATAACGGAATACTTGATGAGCAAACGAAAACCCCGTAAGCCAAGCCGCAAACAGGCGGAAGAAGCGGTAAACACGCTACTACTTTGGGCCGGCGAGGATCCGCGGCGCGAGGGCCTAATCGACACCCCGAAACGGGTTGCGCGAGCGTATGAGGATTGGTTTAGCGGCTACAAGGACAATCCGGTCGACTTTCTCAAGCGGACTTTCCAGGAAGTGGAAGGTTATGACGAGATGATCGTGCTACGCGACATTGCGTTCGAGTCGCATTGTGAACACCACATGGCACCCATCATCGGTAAAGCGCATGTTGGCTATTTGCCCGACA
>CAYWYT010000189.1:0-5459 GCA_964462665.1 uncultured Woeseiaceae bacterium
TGAAAACCCTGTGCCGATAATCATGGTTTCAAAAAACTGAGCATCCTTTTTCATGACTGAATTCCCTTCCCAACCAACTGCTATTAAGTGAATTAGCCTGTAGTTTAGGGATAGAAACTTAAGAGAAGCTTAAATTGCAGTTCTTGAGTGTCCGCTTTTGGGCTACTCGGTACCGGGAGTGAAGGCCAGAACCGCCGCGACTCTCTCTTTGTAGGCGCTGTGACATGCCAGGCAACCCTCGAGTAGTCGCTGATAACCGGCAATCGCATCATCACGATTGTGAGTGGCGGCAGCAGCCTTGATTTCCAGTGACAGGTCATGAACGAGAGTATCGAGTTGTTTGAACGCCGCCATTTCCGATCCCAGCTCCGCAGCCACGAGCTTTACCTGCCCGGGCGGAATTTGTGGATGGCCTGCAATCGCTTCGGCACCTACTGCAATCTTCTCGAAATCATCCATCAGCAAGCCATCCGATATGTCGACCAGGTTATTGCGCAGGCCCTGCATGATTCCCTTCAGATCATTTGCTTCATTCGTCATGCTAACCGAGGACGCGAAGATGAGTATTAGGCTGGCTGCCCCGATAATAAGTTTTTTATGCATTACGATTTCTCACTTCAGGAATTGTGTCGCCGATTCCAGGTCGCAATCCCATGGAGCGATCTCCATGTGCGGCGAATAGATCATTTCTCTTTTGTCGTTCAGTGACCCGACAAGGTACTCCGGGTCCTCGAGCATAAACTCGACTTCGATTCGCGTACCACCCTCGATCAAACGGATCCGCTGGACCAGGTGTTTTTGCGCGCCAGATGGAACGCCAGTTTGATAGGCATCGATATGGTCGCCAAAACGTACCGTATCAACAACCAATGTATCTTCCTCCCACCATCCTATTGCATGACCTTCCAGCGTTCGTTCGCCGCTCTCTGGATGAGCGCGCCCGTCCATGTACACAGTTTGACGATAGTCCCCCGCTCCGCTTCGCATGGTTACGGTATTGCGTTTCTCATCGATCTCAATCCCGAGCGGGAAAATGGTTGCGAGCACGGTCATGTACGGTTCGGGTACACCAAGACACTGTGCGAACGGGTTCTGCTCTGAGTTTTCGTCATAATTGGACTGTGCTGTTCGCGCCTTCTCGGTTAGCTTCAATTTGGCATTGAAGTAACCTTCTGAGCCGCCGGGATAGCGTACAAGGTTTGTAGAGTCGACTTTCCAAATACCACTCAATGATGTCGCCACCTGAACTGGTGCAGCGCTTGCCTGAACCGGTTCGCCGGTAATCGCATCCAATGATGTCGGTAGTACCGTCCCATCAGCTTTGACAATTGATGCCAGTACTCCATACGGCCGCCCGTCCTGGGCTTGGTGGGCCTCCACATTGATGTGATCGCCGACAGATAGAGAATCGCGTGTCCAACCCATTCGCGACATGATTGAAACTGCCCCGGCCTGCAGCTTCCATTCGATCTCGTCACCGTGTTCGTTGCTAGAATTCAGCGTCACGTAGACATGCGGGTTGCGCCATCGGAATTCGCTAACGGTGCCTTCAAGCATCACCACGGTTGTCATGTCCAGCCCGGCTTCACTGTGGTGCCCTACTGCGGGCGATGCCAGAAGAAACAGAATCGATAATCGAAGAATGTACTTCATGGTTATTTTTACCTATAGACAGAAGCCCCGTCCGAGGTAATCGTACGCTATTTATGCTGTTCGCAATTGAACCGAGCCTTAGGCTCGTAGTTTAAGGGGCTGGCTTGAGACTCAATTACAAAATACCGCTGATTCGCCATGTCCTGGCTTGTTCGCTGCTTGCACTGCCGTTGCTCGCAGGCACGCAGGAGCGCCCTACCACGCCACCGATAACGAACGCCTACCGGCTAGCCGATACGCCGCTTCTCGATGGCGACGTACTCGCAGACAGTGCCTGGACAGGCCTCACACCGGCCACGGGGTTTTGGCAGATACAACCGGACGATGGCCATCCTGCGACCCAACGCACCGAGGTTTTTGTTGGTTTTACGGATACAGCACTCTATATCGGCGTAGTGGCTTACGACGATAACCCGGATGGCATCATCGTTACGGACAGCCGGCGAGACTCGGATCTCGATAATACCGACGCATTTCTCTTCATCGTGGACGGCTTGCTGGACCGCCAAAACGGGTTCGTCTTTGGTACCAATGCGGCCGGTATCGAATATGACGGCCAGGTTATTAAAGAAGCAACCGGCAGCGCGGCCAACTTCGGTACCGGCGGATTCAACAAGAACTGGGATGGGACCTGGAAAGTACAGTCGAAAATCGGGGAATTTGGCTGGAGCGCGGAGTTTGAAATTCCTTTCCGGACTTTACGCTTTGGATCCGCCGAAACTCAGGAATGGGGCATCAATTTTCAGCGCAATATCCGGCGAAATAATGAAGTGGCTTTCTGGGCGCCGCTGGAGCGCAACCGTAACCTCTTTCGCATCTCTGACGCCGGTACACTGCGCGGCGTTGTTCCGCCATCACAGCGCAATTTACAAATCACACCGTATGTTCTCGGCAGCGCAGAACGCGGCGGCGAACTCAACGGTACCGAGACCAACAGTGAGGTCGGTGTCGACATCAAGTACTCGATTACTCCGAGCCTGACACTCGACGGCACCTACAACACGGACTTTGCACAGGTGGAGGCGGATGAAGTGCAGGTCAACCTTGACCGCTTCAATTTGTTTTTTCCAGAGAAGCGTCCGTTTTTCCTCGAGAACGCAGGGACGTTTTCTGTCGGCAACCCGAGAGAGCTGGAGATGTTCTTCAGCCGCAGAATAGGCATTAGTGAGAACGGCGACATTGTGCCTGTGGAAGGTGGCGCGAGACTGTCCGGAAAAGTCGGTGACAGCACCAATATTGGCCTGCTCTTTATGAAAACCGAAGCGGTAGAAGATATCGCTCCCGAGAACGCATTCGCGGTCGCCCGCGTTCTTCAAGAGCTACCGAATCGTTCGTCGATAGGCGCCATGTTCACAAGTCGCGAAGGCGACGGCTCTTACCTCGCGCCCTCAAGTGACGATTACAATCGTAGTTATTCGGTCGATGGCAGCTGGGGGATCGGCGACAACTTCTCGCTCAATGGCTGGCTTGCAAAAACAGACACGCCCGGGCTTGTTGGTAACGACGAGGCGTTCTCGGTGGAGGCAAATTACAACACGGCAACCTGGGCGGCTGATCTTGGCTTCACTGAGGTGGGCGAAGACTTTAATCCTGAGATGGGGTTTCTCTCACGATCTGAATACCGCAAAGTGCGCGCCTTTGTGCAACGTAGAATTCGCATCGACGATTTCTGGAACCTGCTGGAAATCCGTCCACACGTAAGTTACCAAAGCTACAAGAAATTCGACGGCTTCGAGGAAACCGGAGTTCTCCATATCGATTTGCCCCTCGCGTGGCAGTCCGGTGCTGAGTTTCATACCGCGGTGAATTTTACCCACGATGGCGTTATTGAAGCCTTCGAGATCATAGACGGTGTCTTGATACCCGCGGGCACCTACGAGCATGAAGAGGTGAGTATCAGATATTTCTCTGATGAATCCAGGCCACTTAGCTTTGGCGTAGATGCAGTTATTGGTGGCCGTTTTGGCGGCGATCGTGTTTCGATTGCACCGTCTATCAGATATCGCATTGGAGAGACGTTTCGGACAGAGCTCTCTGTAAATTACAATGACTTTGACCTGCCAGTGCCAAATGGCCAATTCACGGCTAACCTGGCGCGCTTGCGGCTCTCCTATTCATTCACACCGAAGATGCAGTTGCAGGCGTTAGTGCAGTACAACGAACTCGACGACTCGGTCGGCACTAATATCCGTTTCTCGTGGTTACGCTCAGCGAACTCCGGCCTCTACCTTGTCTACAACGAAGTTAACGAACGCGAGGTGGGATCGTTGCCGACAGGCCGTGAATTCATATTGAAGTACAGTTACATCTTCGATGTATTCGATTAAGTTCTAGCGCTCACGCGTCGCCCAAGTGTTAAAGAATGCTTCCATCTCGGCAGCATCCTCTTCGTTGTCGAATGACTTCTCGCCCTCCGCGAATGGCCAAAAGGCATCGACATATGCGACCAGTTCATCGCGAGTATAGCTATGCTCATGCCGGGCATTAATCATTAACAATTCTTCTATCACCGTCCCCACCGTCCAACCCGCTTCTTTCTGAACGGGTACGACAAGGTAGTGCTCTTTCGGATTATCGTCGAATAAGGCATGTTCAATTGCGGCAGCCACAACGTCGGGCGGAGTACCTTCTTCTTCGATACCCGCTTCCAGTCTCTCTCGGCAACTTTCAAGCATTTGTTGGCGACGCTCTTCAAAATAGACGTAGGGCTCGGCATCAGTGTCTTCCACACTACGCTTACACCGGGTCAGTCCGATTTCCGAGGCGAAATTACCGGGTTCCACTGCAGCAACAAACACATCGAGGTTGCTCATCTCACGTGCGAGTGAATCCGTAAACGCTTCGACGGCGTGTTTGCTCGCAGAGTACATTCCGTAGCCACCGCCGGACAGGAAACCGGAAATCGAGCTGATATTCACTATCCGCCCTTGTGACTCAATTACCAAAGGCGCGAAAGCCTTGGTCACTCGAAACACACCAAATACATTCACATCGAATAGAAATTCGAGCTCGGACACGTCGGCTTCGATCAGTGGTGCAACAACGTTGACACCAGCATTGTTCACAATCCCCCAAAGTCCTCGTCCCTCATTGCGGATTAGCTCAACTGCGGCATCGATCTCATCCTGTTTCGTAACATCGAGGCGCACCGCCATAATGTTTTCGATCTTGTTGAGTTCTTCAATGTCTTCCGCCTTACGCGCGCCGGCGTAGACAAAGTATCCCGCCGCCGCGAGATGTTCCGCAGCGTTGCGACCTATTCCAGTGCTGGCACCGGTAATGAGTACCGCTTTTTGCGACTTGGCGTCATCGGCGTACACGTGTGACGATAGAACGGGAACCAAAGTTATGATTGTCAGTGCTAATAGAAACGGCACTGAAATAACTAATTTCAACGAGTTCATATGGGCAGCCTTATTGTTCTTATCTGCACAGACTATACCAAAGGGATCGAATGCGACTATCTAGACGCAATTATCTGTCGTAATACCCGGCGCGAACGGCCGCCCCGATAAAATTGCAGATCAGCCTTTCTGCGTGAATCATCGTGATGTTGCCGACGTCGCAAGACGGCGCGATTTCAACCAGGTCCATGCCAAGCACTCGACCTTTTTTCACCAGACCATGAATAAGTCTATGCATCTGCAACCAATTCAGACCGCCGGGTGTTTGCGCCAACACCGCCGGCATGATGGTCGGATCGACACCATCCGCATCAATTGTCAGATAATAGGGCCCTCCATCCGGTATGCGATTCAATACTTCCTGCATGCCGATGTCATGCATTTCATAGGCATCGATTAGGA
>CAYWYT010000190.1:0-5442 GCA_964462665.1 uncultured Woeseiaceae bacterium
GCCGGTCAAGACCTGCATGCTTGAATATGCGGGGGTCAATAAACCCAGAACGCCGGGATCAAAATCCTTGCGCGTTTCAATCTGTTTCTGCCGTACGCGAGCCACCCCGAAATCCAGGAGCTTCGCGTCGCCATTTGCCATGATCATTACATTGCCGGGTTTAACATCGGCATGCACGATGCCGCAACGATGCGCGTACTCGAGCGCCTTGCCAATTTGCTCGACAATTTCGAACGCTCTCTGTTTTTCCATTTTGCCAGTATCTGGCGCGTCCAGAATATCTGCGAGGGGTTGCCCCTCCAACCATTCCATGACAATAAAATAGAGGTCGTCATCGCGATCAAGGTCGATAAAGCGAACAATATTCGGATGCGTCAGACAACGGCCCTTGGCGGCTTCCTGTTGCAGCGCTCGCAGTGCCTGTGCATTTTCGGCAAGCTCAGACGACAACACTTTCACAGCAACGAACGGATCTCCGGTACCAGCCTCAGCCAAACGACGATCCAGGGCCTTGTAGACGACACCCATGCTGCCGCCTGCTACCCGTTCTTGCAGCATGAACCGATCGCGCAAAACCGAACCAATTTGAGCTCTGTCGTCCGCAGCTACGGGTGGCTTATTGTTCACGTCCAGTAAAACGGCCGTGTCGATTAGTGACTTGGGCTCCGCTGCAAGTTCTCGAGCAGCATCCGCAATAGTTTGCACGTGCTCATGGTCGTTAGAAGGCTGAATTGGCTTGGGCGTCTTGCCGGCTTTGACCGTGCCGGAAGTTGGTAAGTCCTCAGTTACAAAACGGTCCAGCATTGATTTAACGAGCTGAAACGTTTCCTTACGAAGATCGCCGCTCTCATAGCGTTCCTGCAGAACACGCCGGATTTCCGCTTCGTTTCCTTCACTTGTACCAATCAGCTGACCGATCCCTTCCTGGATGTCAGCCAGCAAACGGACGTCGTCAATCTTGCTGTCGAGCCCGTGCTCGAAACTCGATAGTTGATCGACCAGCGATTCCCGGATTTTTTCTGATTCAGCGTTCATGCTTCGTCGCAGCGCGAATTCCTATACCTAAGCCATAAATAGAGCATTTAACTGACCGTATTCTAACGGTTTGCTCAACTCCAGACGCGGAACTGGTCGTCAAATTACCTTGCCAGGATTGAGTGTATTTTGTGGGTCCATAGCTTGCTTGAGAGTCCGCATCAGGTCGAGTTCCTCGCTGCTGCGATATGCATGCAGATAGGCCTTCTTGAGTACGCCAACGCCGTGCTCAGCGCTGAAGCTACCGCCCATGTCCGCCACCAGGTCATAAACTGCCTTGCTCGCCGCAACGGCCACCTTCCTGAAGTCGTCCGGATCTGCGCCGATGGGCTGCGAAATATTGTAGTGCAGATTACCGTCCCCAAGATGACCGAAGGCAACAATTCGAGCGTCTGGAATCTGCTGCAGGATTGCCGATGCAGCATGCCGCATGAAGTCATCGATACGCCCTATTGGTACCGAAATATCGTGCTTGATACTGACCCCTTCCTTGCCTTGTGCCCATGGAATGGCGTGCCGAATGCGCCACAATTGCTCTGCCTCATTGCTGTTCTTGGCAATTACTGCATCCAGTACCTCGCCATCACTGATCGCCTCAGAGAGTGCGAGCTCTAGTGCCGAATCCTCTCCATCTGAGGCGACATCTATCAATGCATAGCACGGGTATGATTCTGCGAAAGGCGACCTTACGTCGTTGCCATGCCGTATTGCGAGATCAAAGGCCGTGTCGGTCATCATTTCAAATGCGACAATTTGATCAGAACAGGCAATTCGCGAACGGCTCAGGAGTCGCATCGCAGCGGTCGTGGATTTCACGGCAACCAACGCGACGCAATTTTCCGCGTGTGCCGGGAACAGCCGCAGCGTGGCCGCGGTGATAATGCCAAGCGTGCCTTCGCTGCCGATAAAAATTTGCTTCATGTCGTAGCCGCCACTGTCCTTTCGAAGCGCTCGCAGACCATTCCAGATAGTGCCGTCAGCCAGGACTACTTCGAGCCCGAGCACTTGCTGTCTGGCAGAGCCATAGCGAATCACATTGACACCACCGGCGTTCGTCGAAAGATTGCCTCCAATCTGACAGCTACCTTCGGCGCCAAGGCTCAGCGGGAAAAGTCGTTGCACATTGCTGGCCGCATCCTGAACGTTTGCCAGTACGCAACCCGCTTCAACCGTCATCGAAAAATCGTCCGCATCGATCGAACGAATTTGATTGAGCCGCGATAACGACAGCAATACCTGATTGCCGCTGTCATCCGGCGTGGCACCACCGCACAAGCCGGTATTGCCGCCTTGCGGAACGATGCTGACGCCCGCCTTTGCACAGGTAGAAACGATCGCAGATACCTGCTCTGTGCTGTCGGGCGACAACATGATACTGGTACGCCCGGTGACCAGGCCGCGCGGCTCGGACAGATGTGGCTCGAGTTTCGCCGCGTCAGTCGTCCACCCTGCGGGTCCCACAATTTTTTTCAGTTCTTCAAGCGGCATCAGATTCCTGCAAGATCGCCTGCTCAGCGAATGTCTGCCAGTCAATATTACTGCCGCAGAATACGAGTACAACTTTCTTGCCGCGTAATTCTTCGCGTAGCGGTCCGAGCAGTGCGGCAGTGGTCGCTGCACATGCTGGTTCTACGGCGAGCTTCATCGACTGAAACAACAGTCCCATTGCGCGGCGAATCTGATCGTCACTGACTTTGCACAGACGATCTACGTTGCGACGACAAAGCTCAAAGGAAAACGGCAGCGCGAACGGCGCGCCAAGGCTGTCGGCGATCGTCGCGACTGAATCGATCGATTGTGGCGCACCGGCGGCGAAGCTGCGATGCATTGAATCGGCTCCTTCGGGTTCGACGCCGATAACTTCACATTCGGGGCGCAACTGCTTAAGCGCATTTGAAATGCCGCCAATCAAACCGCCGCCACCGACAGAGACCAGCACGGTGTCGAACTCACGACATTGTTCATGTATTTCCAGACCTACCATGCCCGTTCCGGTCGCGACATCCGGTCCTTCGAAGGGATGGACGAAAAAGCGCCCTTCCTCGTCTTGAATTTTCTCAGCGACGCTGAAGGCTTCATGGACACTATCGACCATGACCACTTCGGCACCCATGGCTTTGCAGGACGCGACTCTTGAAGGGTTCGCAGAACCGATCATGACTACTTTTGCACTCGCGCCAGCGGTTCGTGCAGCGTATGCGGCTGCAATTGCATGATTGCCGGCACTCACAGCCGTTATGCCGCGTTTCTTCTGCGCGTCACTAAGCCCTGAGACCACAGCCAGCGCACCGCGTGCCTTGAACGTGCCGGTACGCTGCAAGAACTCCAATTTGCCGTAAATTTGGGTGTTGCCGCCAATAATTTCTTCAAGAACCGCGCATTGCATGATTGGAGTGCGATAAATCGCCGAACCCAATGAATCTCGCAGTGCCTGAATGTCTTTTACCGTGGGGGTCTGATTCATGATTTAGATTTGCCGAACACATGTCCTGTACTTATGTAAGATAGCGCTGCTGTTTGCTTGCAGTAATGTTTTAGAATTAAGTCATCTACGCTGACTTCCTCATGATACTTGCGCGATACGCATAAGTTGATCTATTTTCGATTCGCGCTTGGGGCCCACCATGGAACTTGACGACCTATCGCAGTCCGGAATTCGGCGCATCGCCGATTTCTCGCCCTATCTGGATCAGCTGGCGGGACACGCGCAAGGAATGGGCTTGCGGCAACGAAGCAACCTCGTCGAACTCGAGAGGAGCCTGCACCTGCATTGGTCGCTGGGTCAAAACAATATTCTGAGTTGGGCTCCGCAAGATAACGGCCTGCTGGTTCTGGTGGTACCGCACTATGCGATTGCCGAGTACACGTCGGTTGGCGATGGCAACCAGGTACCGCAGGTGTCGCCACGGTTCATAACAGAGCTGATTTCCGGTGAACGCCAGCTTTCCGTCAGCCAAATGGAGAAAGTTGCTCGATTGCTGTCGGTTGAACCCAAGTTCATAGCTTTGCGCCAGGCGCTAAGCGGGCATCCTGTTGAAACCCAGATAATTGAGAAGATGATCCGCCGCTACGGTATTAACTACGTGGCGAGTCGAGCCGTCACGCTCTTCGATATCGTCGGTTTCAGCCTGTTGACGCCGTTCGAGCAGATGACACAGCTCAATAGCCTGTCGTACTCATTGAATTCCGCGCACGCGAAGATGTTGGACCAGGACGTCGGCATCAATTTCGCGCGCTCCTCCAGCGGTGACGGTTTCTACGTCTGGAATCGGGACGATGGCCTTGAGGCCAACGTGAACCTCTACCACTTCATGCACATCGTTCTGGCCGACAACGCGATAGCGAGGAGCAAATCGACGTCAAAAGCCGTGCCGCGCCTGCGTGCCTGTTTTCATGTGGGCAGCTGCTACGAGTTTCATCAGGCAGAGGGCCTCAATCCAACGATGCACGACTTCATCGTCGGGGATGTCACGATCGAGTTGGCCCGCATGATTGACGCAGCACTTCCCGGACAAATACTGGTTGGCGAGTTTCTTGCTGATCTCGAGCCCAATCGCCCGAAGGATCATGCCGAGACGCAGGCACACATCGATGCAGTGACCTTTTTGCAGCGAGCGCAAGGCAATCTGTCGAAGCTCAGCGGTATGGAGTTCTCAGGAGAACGGGTAACCGCCATTAAGTGCTATCTGACCGGTGAGCACATGGGTGGCGGACAATTCAATATTCGCCGCTTGGTCATTCGTGACAAGCACGGCTTGTCGCGGATTGCGTTTAACGCCAAAGTGAATATTTATCGGGAGTTGGCCGAACCAATCCTACTGGGCATCGAAGATCGAAAACTGGCACCGGCTTCTCAGGCCGTTTGAAACTGGGGGTCGACATCGGCGATAAACGCGGACTATATTGACCTTCGAAGAATATTATCGAGACAATTATGGAACCAGACACGAAAAAGAAAATGTCGAAAAAGAAGTTCGAAAAGGAGTTGCACAAACTTCAGGTCGAGCTATGCCATCTGCAGGATTGGGTAAAACGCAAAGGACTCCGAATCATCGTAGTATTCGAGGGTCGAGACGCTGCCGGCAAAGGCGGCGTCATCAAACGCATCACTGAGCGCGTTAGCCCGCGTGTATTTCGCACAATTGCGCTACCAGCGCCAACCGAACGCGAGAAGAGTCAGCTGTATTTTCAGCGCTATCTGCAACACTTCCCTGCGGCAGGCGAGGTAATTCTGTTCGATCGCAGCTGGTACAACCGACCTGGTGTAGAGCGAGTGATGGGTTTTTGTACGGATAATGAATACGAAAAGTTCCTCGTTGGTTGTCCCACCTTCGAAAAAACTTTCGTCGACAACGGCATCATATTGATAAAGTATTTTTTTGATGTCTCTCGGGAAATACAAGAGAA
>CAYWYT010000191.1:0-5334 GCA_964462665.1 uncultured Woeseiaceae bacterium
TGGTTATTGTTGTGCCGATCTACGAAGAAGAAATGACCGGCGTGTACTACAACACTGCGGCTGTGATCGATGCTGACGGCTCTTATCTCGGAAAGTATCGCAAGACGCATATTCCGCAGGTCGACCCAGGCTTCTACGAGAAGTTTTTCTTCAAACCCGGCAATCTCGGCTACCCGGTATTCGAGACGGCCTACCTGAAGCTCGGCGTTTACATTTGCTATGACCGCCACTTCCCGGAGGGCTGGCGTGCACTGGCATTGAATGGTGCCGAGTACATCGTTAATCCATCTGCGACCGTCGCTGGACTGAGCAAATACTTATGGGAGCTTGAACAACCTGCAGCTGCGGCTGCCAACGGCGTATTTATCGGCGCGATCAATCGTGTCGGTAGCGAAGAGCCTTGGGCAACGACGAATAATATGGGCGAATTCTACGGTTCGAGCTACATCGTCAATCCGCGCGGTGAGATTGAAGCGCAAGCAAGCTACGCTGACGATGAGTTACTCGTGCACGAGATCGATCTCGATATGATCCGTACCGTTCGCGATACCTGGCAGTTCTTCCGCGATCGTCGTCCGGACGCGTATGGCCCGCTAACCGAATGAGGAATGCCGTCAGCCAGTTGCGCACGGTCGGCGAACACGTCGAGCTCGACGTAGGCGACGACATTGCGAACAGCCCGCGTTACAACGAGGACATCGCACCTACAAAGGCCTCACAGCGCACCTGGACCAAGTGGAATGTCGCATCGCTATGGGTCGGCATGGCCATTTGCGTGCCGACTTATACGCTCGGTGGCGTGCTGACGGCCTACTTCGGTTTGTCGGTAGCAGAAGCACTATGGACGATTCTGATCGCGAACCTCGTCGTGCTGATTCCGCTGACACTCAATGCATTTCCGGGTACACGCTACGGCATACCCTGCCCGGTCGTATTGCGGGCATCGTTCGGCATCATCGGATCCAACGTGCCGTCATTGATCCGTGCGCTGGTCGCCTGCGGCTGGTTCGGTGTCCAGACACTGTTCGGCGGAATCGCGATTCACTTGTTCCTGTCGGCGATGTTCCCGGCATGGGCTGCACTGGGTGGCACGGGCGAAGTCATCGGGTTCTTCATTTTCTGGGTTGCCAATATCGCTGTTGTTATTCGTGGTTCGGAGTCGATCAAACATCTTGAAACACTCGCCGCGCCGTTGCTTCTCGTCGTCGCACTGGGCCTGATGTTCTGGGCGTTGCCGAAGATTTCGATCGACGAGTTACTGGCAGTACCTGCGAGTCGGCCCGAAGGCACGCCGTTGTTTGGCTACTTTATGGCCGGCCTTACCGCGATGGTCGGATTCTGGGCAACTCTGTCTCTGAACATTCCGGACTTTAGTCGCTTCGCAGAATCGCAACGGGCACAGGTAGTCGGACAAATAATCGGGCTGCCGCTAACGATGTTTCTGTTTGCGGGCCTCGGCGTCGTCCTGACCGCAGCATCGTTTGAACTCGTTGGTGAGACTATTTCGGACCCGGTAAATCTGATCGGCAAGATTGACAGTCCACTGTGGGTTACCTTGTCCATGGCGATGATCATCCTCGCAACAATCTCGACTAACACGGCGGCCAATATCGTCTCGCCGACCAACGTCTTTCAGAACGTCGCGCCGAAACTGATCAACGAGAACCGCGGTGTGATTCTCACCGGCGTTATCGGCATCCTTCTGATGAGCTGGGAGCTTTTGAAAAGACTCGGTTGGCTGGAGACAGACGTCAGCCTGGAGAGCTTGTATTCGAATTGGCTTCTAGGCTACTCCAGCCTGCTTGGCCCCATCGCGGGCATCATGATCGTCGACTATTTTCTGATCAAGAAACAGTCTTATGACGTGATCGCTTTGTACAAGGACGGCGCCGGTTATCCGGCGTGGAATATCGCGGGCTTCGCCGCATTTCTAATACCGGTTGCACTCACCGGACTCGCCATCAAGATGCCAATGTTGTCTTGGTTTTACACTTACGGCTGGTTTACAGGATCCATTCTGGGCGGCTTGATTTACTACGTCGTCGCAAGAAAAGTTGAAGGAGTTAATGATGACCGTACTCATTAAAGGCGGCACCGTGGTCAATGCCGATCGCTCGTTTCGGGCAGACGTGTTGTGCCAGGATGGCCAGATAACAGCGGTAGGTGAAGACCTCGATGCACCGAGAGGCGCGACGGTTGTCGACGCCGGTGGGCAGTACGTGATGCCGGGCGGCATCGACCCGCACACGCACATGCAGCTGCCATTCATGGGCACCGTTGCCAGCGAAGACTTCTATTCCGGTACCGCTGCAGGCATTGCTGGCGGTACGACGATGATCATCGACTTTGTCATCCCCGCGCCGCAGTCCAGCATACTGAGCGCCTATCACCAGTGGCGCGAATGGGCGGAAAAGTCAGTTGCTGACTATTCGTTCCACGTTGCCATTACCTGGTGGGACGAGTCAGTGCACGCGGACATGGGAACGCTGGTTGAAAAACACGGTGTAAACAGCTTCAAACATTTCATGGCCTACAAGAACGCGATCATGTGCGACGACGAAACACTGGTTAACAGTTTCACGCGTGCTCGCGAGCTCGGCGCGATCGCGACGGTGCATGCGGAGAATGGCGACCTGGTATATCGCTTGCAAAAAGACGTCTTCGAAAAAGGCATCACTGGTCCGGAAGGCCATCCCTTGTCACGTCCGCCCGAAGTCGAAGGCGAAGCCGCGAATCGAGCGATTCGAATCGCGGAAGTCTTGAAAGTGCCTTTGTACGTTGTACACAATTCCTGTCGTCAGTCACTCGAGGCGATAACGCGAGCGCGCAATGAGGGGCAGCGCGTATACGGCGAAGTGCTTGCAGGTCACCTGCTTATAGACGACAGCGTTTATCAGAACACCGACTTCGAAACTGCCGCAGCGCATGTGATGAGTCCGCCGTTCCGCTCGACGGAACATCAGGATGCCCTTTGGCGCGGCCTGCAATCGGGGAACTTACAAACGACCGCGACAGATCATTGCTGCTTCTGTGCAGATCAAAAAGCAGCGGGCAAAGACGATTTTCGAATGATTCCAAATGGCACAGGCGGTGTCGAGAATCGTTTGGAGGTGCTCTGGCATCACGGCGTGCGTACTGGCAAGTTGACCATGAACGAATTCGTGAAGGTCACGTCGACCAACGCCGCGCAGATTTTCAATATTTATCCTCGCAAGGGTAGCGTTTCGGTTGGCGCCGACGCAGACATCGTTGTGTGGGATCCCGAAGCAAGCAAAACCATTTCCGCGAAGACGCATAAGCAAAATGTTGACTACAACATCTTCGAGGGCATGACAGTTATCGGTTGTGCATCGCATACGATCAGTCAGGGCAAGGTCGTATTCGCAGATGGCGAACTCAACGTCGAGCGCGGCGCCGGTCGTTACGTCGACCGACCGCCGTACGCGTCCTATTACGAAGCATTGAAACTGCAGTCGCAACAAGCCGAGCCGGTTGCGGTCAAGCGCTAACACAGGCAACTCATATGACGAATCAAAACAAATCTCAGGGCATTCAAGCAAAAAGACTGGATAAGTCCGAAATTTACGATAATTTCAGTGATTTACACCCACCTCTGTCGCGTTCGGAGGCTCTGATCGAGGCCGACCGCTGCTACTTTTGCTACGACGCACCGTGCACTACGGCCTGTCCTACCGACATCGATATTCCCGGATTCATTCAGAAAATTCGCAGCGACAACATTCGGGGTTCTGCACAGACGATTTTTCGCGAAAACATCATGGGTGGCATGTGTGCACGAGTCTGCCCAACAGAAATATTGTGCGAAGAAGCTTGCGTTAGAAATACGCACGAAGAGAAGCCAGTTAATATCGGCTTGTTGCAGCGTTACGCGACAGACCCGATTCTTGACGAGAACACACAGCTCTTTTCGCGGGCAGCCAGCAGTGGTAAGAAGATCGCAGTCGTTGGTGGTGGCCCGGCCGGACTGTCATGCGCACATCGCTTGGCGATGCTTGGTCACGATGTCGTCATTTATAACAGGGACAAAAAACTTGGCGGCCTCAATGAGTACGGCATTGCCGCCTACAAGACCGTCGACGATTTTGCACAACGCGAAGTGGACTACATTCTCGCGATCGGCGGCATCGACGTTAAGGACAACATGGCTTTGGGTACCGATTTCACGCTTAGTGAGCTGCGTGAAGAATTCGACGCGGTTTTTATCGGCCTTGGACTCGGCGCAGTCAACGAACTCGGCATTGATAACGAAGACCTGGAGGGCGTAGAGAGCGCCATCGACTATATCGCCGAACTCCGGCAAAGCGATGATCTGAGTGCCTTGCCCGTTGGACGCAGCGTCGTCGTAATCGGCGGCGGCATGACAGCCATTGATATCGCTGTGCAAAGCAAACGGCTCGGTGCCGAGCAAGTAAGCATTGCGTATCGACGCGGCGCGGAGCAGATGGGCGCCAGCGAGTTTGAACAGCAGCTGGCGCAAACGAGTGGCGTGACAATTCACCACTGGGTAGTGCCTGTTGGCCTGCAGAAGAATGCTGGCGCTATTTCGATTGCGCTCGAAAAGACTGCACTTGATAAGAACGGCCGCCTCAAGGCTACCGGCGAAACGATGACCCTGGAAACAGATGTGGTATTCAAAGCCATCGGGCAGAAACTGGCAGATCATGATCTGAACAACCTGCAACTGGAAAGCGGCCGTATTGTCGTTGATGATTCGCAGGCGACGACCCTCGATAAGGTCTGGGCCGGTGGCGACTGCGTCGTTGGCGGCGAAGACCTGACCGTTTCGGCGGTACAACATGGCAAGGTCGCGGCGATCGCGATCGACAGGAGCCTGTCCAATGGCTGACCTTAAATCGAATTTTCTGGGCATTAGCTCACCGAATCCATTCTGGCTCGCGTCTGCTCCACCAACGGACAAAGCGTACAACGTCAATCGTGCTTTCGAAGCCGGCTGGGGTGGCGTCGTGTGGAAGACGCTCGGCGAAGACCCACCAATCGTGAACGTGAATGGCCCTCGCTATGCCGCGCTGCACAGCAACGAGCGCCGCGTAATTGGCTTCAATAATATCGAGCTGATCACCGATCGTCCGCTGCAGACCAATCTTGACGAGATACGCCAGATAAAACGCGACTGGCCTGATCGCGCGGTGGTCGCTTCGGTCATGTTCCCAATGAACGAAGAAAGCTGGGCGAAGTTCATTCCAATGATCGAGGACACAGGTGTCGATGCTTTCGAACTCAACTTTGGCTGCCCGCATGGCATGTCCGAACGTGGCATGGGCGCGGCGGTAGGACAGGTTCCTGAGTATGTGC
>CAYWYT010000192.1:0-5322 GCA_964462665.1 uncultured Woeseiaceae bacterium
CACGTTATTCCCAAGGACGCAAAGAAAACAATCCGCGTTGAATTCGACGACGAACTGCAGGGCCTTCGCGTGCATGCGCACCGGATCGGATTGCTACAGGTGATGGGAAATTTAATACTGAATGCCTACGAGTCGATCCAGAGAGCCAGTCAGAAAAAGGGTCAAATATTTCTGACTGCGAAACCCGAGCTGGTAGAAGACCAGGCGATGGTTCGACTCACAGTTCTGGATAACGGCACAGGCTTTGAGGGCGACGCCAAAACGAAAGTATTTCAACGTGGATTTACGTCCAAGGGCGAAGGGGACACGACCGGACTCGGTTTGCATTGGTGCGCTAATGCAGTTGCCGGAATGGGTGGGCGAATATCTGCCGAGAGCGACGGCGTCGGAAAGGGCGCCAGGTTTCATGTGCTACTGCCAATAGCGCAGGGAGGTTAGTATGAACGGACAGAACGAGCAGGAATTTATAAGAGTCCTGATAGCCGACGATGATGAGTATGTTCTCGACTGCTATCGCGAGGCTTTCACGGAACCCGAGTCAACACGCGAGATGCGTGCACTCGGTGCATTGTCCGCTGAACTGTTCGAGCTCGATACCACCCCGGAGGAAGAGCCCAGGTTCAGAGTTACCGCCTGCAGCCAGGGAGCGGATGCGATATCTCTCGCTAAAGAAGCGGCCAACGATGGACACCCATATGACGTAGTAATCCTCGACGTTCGAATGCCCCCAGGCATCGATGGGGTTGAGGCCGGCAGCCAGATTCGCGAGATGGACGCCGACGTAGATATCGTCTTTGTTTCCGGATATTCGGACATTCCTCTGGACGAACTACAACGACGCGTTCCGCCGCCGATGCGACTGCATTATTTTAGCAAGCCGCTATCGTTCACCCAGCTGGCGCAAGATGTCGTCACGATGGTTAAAGCTCACTGAGTGCCTTGCTGATGAAAACTACCAACGAAATTATTAGTAACCGAATTCTCGTCTGCGACGATGATGAGAACCTCATCGCAGAGTACCTACGATGTCTCAACGAAGATTTTGTAGCTGACGTTGCAACGGCAACCTTGACGGACCTTGAGAAGGTCTTGTTCGGTGAAGAGACTAACGAAAAGGGAGCCATCGGGTTTCAGGTGGAAATCCGCGACCAGGGCGAAGCCGCAGTTGCGGCAGTGCGCACTGCAGTCGCTGAGAAGACGCCATTCGCCATCGTATTTCTGGACGTTCGCATGCCACCAGGAATGGACGGCATTGAAGCAGCAAAGCAAATTCGCGAGCTGGACCCCAACGTAAATATTGTCATCGTTACCGGGTCTATGGGTCCCGAACTCGACAATCTCGACACCGCTATTCCGCCCGCAGACAAGATCTTCTTCTTCAAAAAACCGTTTCATGCCGTTGAATGTCGTCAGTTGGCAGCAGCGCTGTGCGGTAAGTGGCACTCTGATATGGCTTTGCGCCGTGCCAATGAAGATCTGGAGCGAAGGGTTGAGGAGCGAACGGCCGCACTGCACAAGCTGGCCTACTACGATGAGGTTACGCGCCTTCCCAATCAACACCTGTTGATCGACGAGCTGCAAGCGTTGATAGAAAAATCGGAAGACAGTCCCGGCGATTCGGTGGTGGTATTACTTGATATCAATCGATTCAGTTTCTTCAACGAAACTATGGGATACGACGCCGGTACAGAATTATTGCGTTCAATCGGCAATCGGCTCAGTCGAACGCTTACCGAAGAACAAAAGAAATCCGGGGCTATCGTCGGACGGTTTGGCGCGGATGAATTTGGCGTGCTGATAGCGAACGTCGAAAGCGACATGGGCATTCGCGACGTAGCGGAGCAGATCAAGGGGGCCGTCGAAGAACCGTTTCTGATCAACGGGCGCGATATTTTCCTGAAAGCCAGTGTCGGTGTTGCATGGCACCCGGTGCATGGGCGTGAAGCAAAATTGATTTTCCGTTGCGCAGAAGCAGCACTACATCGCTCGATGCGCAGCCCTGATCATGCGATTACTTATTATCACAGTGAAATGCGCTATCGCGCACAACACAAGTTCGATCTTCAGGCGGAATTCCGCAACGCCCTTGAAGAAGGTCAGATCACAGCGTTCTATCAGCCGCAGCAATGCATTGCCAGCGGCGAGCTGGCCGGAGTTGAGGCGCTGGCGCGTTGGATACGACCCGACGGAACGATAATACCGCCGTCAGAATTCATTCCACTCAGCGAAGAAATGGGTGTGTCGGATATGCTGTTCGAAGCGATTCTTCGCGATGTTTGCAGCGATGTAGCGGCATGGCGCGCGGCGGGAGATTGGACCGTTCCCGTTGCTGTAAATATTTCGGCGCATCAGCTTCGCAACGCGGACCTGGTAAGCATGATCAAGCAAATCCTGTTCCAGCAAAGTATTGATCAGAAGCTTATCAATCTGGAATTGACGGAAACGGCTTTACTGGAAGACCTGACGGCGGCAAGACCGGTTCTAAATGATCTCAACAAGTTCGGTGTGGGAATTCATATCGACGACTTTGGAACCGGATATTCGTCGTTGAGCTACCTGGCGCAGTTGCCGGTACAAACTCTGAAGATAGATCAGTCATTTATCGCCAATCTGACCGAATCCGATACCAACGCGCGAGTCGTGCAGGCGATTATCGCGCTCGGCAGGGCTATGGAGCTGGAGATCGTGGCTGAAGGTGTCGAAACGGATCAGCAGTACGCGATCCTGCGGCGACTCGAATGCGACATGGTGCAGGGCTACTTCATTGCGAAACCCATGCCAGCTGATGAATTTCGTCGCTGGTGCGATGGCCACGAAGACACACAAAGCCTCAAGCATGGCGCATCCATTGTTGGCATCGATAAGGCCCGCAAGAACGACTGAATTTGCGTAAACTATCCGGAAAATAAGAACCGGAGCCAACCGTGACCCAGCGTTCGTGGAACATTGATTCGCTCGCCCTGATTTTCTCGTTTATCGTTGTTGCCCAGCTTCTCTCCTACGTTATTCCGCATGGGGAGTTCGAGCGTCAGCCGTATCCCGAAAACCCGGATCGGACGATGGTGGTCGGGGGCACTTACGCAAGCGTTAGTGCTGAAGACAAGGTCACCATTGCTCCATGGCATTTTCTATTGGCCATCCCGAAAGGAATGGCGGCCGGTCAGGACATTATCTTCTTGATCTTTCTCGTTGGTGGTGTGATCGCCATCTTGCGACAAAGCGGCGCGATTGACGCAGCATTGCATGGCGCGGTTGCGCGACTTGGAAAGAGTCCGTGGATACTAATAGCGGGATGTTTGCTGTTGTTTAGTGTCGGCGCGTACACCATCGGTATGGGCGAGGAGTATGTCCCGTTGGTGCCAATCATAGTGACTATGAGTCTCGCGATGCGCATGGACGCCATTGTTGCGATGGGTATGGTTTGGGTGCCATACGGAATAGGCTGGGCATGTGCGGGAACTAATCCGTTCGGCGTGATCATTGCGCAAAACATAGCCGGCGTGCCGTTGATGTCCGGGTCCGGCGCGCGTTTCGTCATGATGCTGGCGTTCCTCGGAATCGCATTCCACCATTTGTATCGATACGCCATGCGTGTGCAGCGCGATCCGTCAACCAGCTTGGTTGCACACATTGACTACAGTACGGGTTTCGAGGCACCCGACGATATAGCGATGAACGGTCAACGAATTGCGGTACTCGCGGTATTCATCCTGGGCGTCGTTGGTTTCGTATACGGCGCAAAGCAGTTCGGTTGGTACATCGCTGAACTGAACGCAGTGTTTCTAGGCATAGGTATTGTCACTGCATTGATTTCAAGAATGTCGCCGAGTGAAACCAGCCAGACGTTTTTGAAGGGAGCGGCGGGTATGACGGCAGCCGCGCTGATCGTCGGCTTCGCGCGCACAATCGAAGTCGTACTCTCGGACGGCCAGATCATCGATTCGATTATTCACGGCATCGCGAGCTTGCTCGAAGGTATGCCGGCTGAGATTTCAGCAGTTGGTATGCTTGCCGTACAAACGATTTGTAATTTCTTCATACCATCCGGAAGTGGGCAGGCATTCGTAACAATGCCGATTATGTCGCCTCTCGCGACCCTGACCGACGTTCCACAGCAAACGGCCGTACTTGCCTATCAATTCGGTGACGGCTTTACGAACATGGTGGTCCCGACGAGCGCGCTCGTAATGGGCGCGTTGGCGCTGGGTAAAGTGCCGTATACGGCGTGGGTACGATTCGTGGGGCCGCTGCTACTCAAGATTTTCTCACTGGCGATCGTGTTCCTGATCGCTTCTATTCACTTCGGCGACGTGGTGGGACTGTATTGAGTAAAGAGCAGAAGATTACGCTAAGCGATGCCTATGCTGTCGAGACTCCTGACGACAGTATTCAGTTGTATAAGGATTGGGCCGATACATACGATGCAGACTTCATTGCTGCAAAGGGCTACGTTGGCTACCTGAACGCCGCGAGATTTTTTCTTGAGCAGGAAGGCCGCCCGGACGGCCCGGTGCTCGACGTAGGATGCGGCACGGGTGTCGTTGGAATCGCGTTACGTGATGGCGGCATAGTAGCGGTGGACGGTATCGATATCTCACAGGAGATGCTTGATCAGGCGCGTAGCAAAAAAGCGCAAGATGGATCTCTCGCGTACACCAAACTTATTCAGGCAGACCTGACTGAGACGATTGCGCTCGAAAGTAACACCTATGCGGGCATCGTTAGTGCTGGGACTTTCACGCATGGGCACCTGGGTCCGGAGTCGCTAGACGAGTTATGGCGTGTTGCGGCACCGGGGGCCGTCTGTTCAATCGCCATCAACGCTTCGCATTTCGATAGTCAGGGGTTCGCGAGCAAAATAGCGGATGACGTCAAACGCAACGTTGTCACTGAACCCGATATAAATATCGCCGATACCTATACGCACAAGCTCACTGATGTGGATGATGAAGACAATCAGTCAATGATTGTGGTTTGCAGGGTCGTCTAGCTGCACCGATACCAGCGGACGCCGTGGCCGTCTGTTTGCGGCCAGAAACAGCCCGTGATCCTCTACACGGGGGTGGTTATTTGCACAACTTAAAGTGAATTCTAGAAATGTTTCCGCGGTAACGTGGAACGTCTGCTTTTACCAATACCGGCCGCTCAGACCGTGCTAATCAGTCGATTTTGAGAGGCTGGTTTCGGCCAGAAGCAATGGTATGGACTCCTCCTCATCTTAACGGCATCGCAATGTGCCAGACTGAAGACGGTATCTAACAGTCAATAAACAAGAAGGAGTCCGTTATGAAGCTTAGTAGAGTTGGAGTGGATTTGGCAAAG
>CAYWYT010000193.1:0-5312 GCA_964462665.1 uncultured Woeseiaceae bacterium
GCCGCAACGATGTCCTCGCGGCTAATTAACTTCATTAAGCTGCTCTCACTGCCAGATCACTAAATTCTGCGGATTTGAAGTATTCACCGATTTTTTCGAGCCCCGGCTCCAGATGACTTCTCGGCGCACCGATGCCGACACGAAAATAGCCATCCAGGCCGTAAACATCACCGGGCAGAACAAATACACCGTAGTCTGTACGCAGTGTATGCGCGAGCTTGGTCGAGTTGATGTCGCGGTTGTAGCGTACAAATGCCATGCCGCCAGCCTTGGGCGGTATCAGGGAAACGAAATCGGAATTCGCATCGATCCAATCGGTAAGCAGCGCGAGATTCTCTCGCAAGATGCTCTTGCTGCGACTTAGTACTTTTTGTCGCAGCTCAGGCTGCAGTACTCGCTCGGCAATATATTCGCTGACCGTCGAGGTCGTAATGGAGGTGTAGTCCTTGCTTTGCCAGGCGGCGTAGATTTCTTCCGCAGGCCCGACCAGCCAGCCGATGCGCAAACCTGGCAGGGCCATTGCCTTGGACAGTCCATTCGTGGCGATCGCCTTTTCATACAAGTCGACCACACTCGGCGGCTCGTCCGAATTCAGCTCCGACCCTTTGTAGACTTCATCCGCATGCAAATAGATATCGTGCTCGCGCGCGATGTCGACGAGTGCCTGCAATGCGTCGGGGCTTAGCGTCGCTCCGGTCGGGTTGTTGGGATTACAAATCGTTATAAGGCGAGTCTTCGATGAAACGGTCTTGCGTAATTGTTCGATATCCGCTTGCCAGTCGGCATTCGCGTCGTGCGCTACGGTTTTTACGTCGACGCCAATGGCTTTTGCCCAACCGAATATCTGCAGGTAATTCGGCGTGAACACGACAATCTCATCACCGGGGTTGAGCAAAGACATGACCATCAGAAAATTTGCTTCCGCCGAACCGTTAGTAACGATGACATCGTCCGGACCACGATCCGCATACAGACCAGCAATCGTCTCCCGCAATGAAACCTCGCCATTGGTCCAGCCGTAGCCGAGTTCGAGCCCTAACAGTTCGTCGATCTCGGATTGACTCAGGAGGTCGCGAATGGACATTGGGTGAACGCCGCTGTCGGACAAATTCAAAGGAACAACGTTTTCGTACAGAGACTGAATTCGTTCCAGCGAGAATTCTTCGATTTTCATGGCGTCACTCTATCTATAGGGTTAGCAGGACAGCGCTAATGATAGTCGATTCAGCCGCTATTGGACGCTTCTAATCGTGCAGTAGTAAACTGTCTGCATGGATCGTACCCTAATCGCCATATCTATTACGTGCAGCCTTGTCTTATCGCTAATGGCGCCATTTGCTCATGCGCAATCTGAAGAGCCTGAGGCTGGCGCCATGCAACGTGGACTCAAAGCGGAGCCGTTGAAGCGCACCGCTCCTGCGTATCCGAGGATCGAGCTCAATCGAGGTCGACAGGGCTGGGTTCAGCTTAGTTTCGTAGTCACAACCGATGGAGAGGTTATTGACCCTGTCGTCCACGACTCCAGCGGATCGAAACCCTTCGAAAGTGCCGCATTGCGGACGGTAGAAGACTGGGTATACGAGCCTGCCAGGTGGAATGGCGAAGTGGTCCAGCAGTGCGAAAACAAGGTCATGATTACGTTTGCGATAGAGGGCCAGGAAACCGCCGTCAGCTCAGCGTTCAATAGAAAATATCGCAAAGTAGACAAGGAACTGACTGGCGGAGACCTGGAGGCAGCAAAAGAGTTGCTCGACACGTCTTTCGATTCCTTGGAAATGACTCTTACGGAACTCGCCTGGTACTCGACGCTGGAAGTTCGCTACTACGGATTGATGGATAACGATAGCGCTCAACTCAGCGCGCTTCGCAGAGCAACGGCGAGCAATGGTAAGTGGGTTGACGACACTCTCTATCCAAATTTGTTAGTCGTGAAGACGATTCGCGAGCTCGAGGCCGGGGATTTTTCGGCAGCCTTGAGCACTTATGAAGATTTGCTGAAGACCGAAAGCGATGCGGTGGAGCTCGAGAGTCTGCAGCCGATTATCGAGCGAGTTCAAATGCAGGTTGCGAGTGACGAAGTTTTCCAGGTACCGGGTAAGATTTCCGATGATGATCGGTGCGATGACTGCAAGGACAATTGGGACTATAGCCTCCTGCGGCAGAAATTCAGCCTTGCCGCCATCGAAGGCGAACTGGGAGACATAGAGATCCGGTGTTCGCGGCAACGTGTAGTCGATAAGGCGCGCGAAGGAATTAGCTGGGTTATTCCAGACAGTTGGGGAAGCTGCTCGGTGATTGTGTTCGGTGAACCTGGAGCGACCTTCAGCTTGCTGGAAGAACCCTCGGCTTAAGGAAACCCGATCTTACGACCCGGCGCGAGGTCACGTTGCGTATGATAGAGAAATTACTGCTTCCGGAGATTGAGAATTGAAGAACAAGGTGCCGCCCCCGATAATTCTTCTGCTCTCTGGTATTGCGATGTGGTTTATCGCGCATAGTGAGTTCGCCTATACGATCGCAAATCCGCTCGCTTTGATCATGGCGATTATTTTCGCCGCAATCGGCATATACATAAGTTTTGGCGCCATACGCCGGTTCAAAGCCGTTGCGACTACGATCAGTCCATTGCAGCCAGACTCTGCGACATCGCTGGTGCATCACGGTGTCTATAGCAGGACGCGCAACCCTATGTACGTCGGACTATTCCTGGTCCTGCTGGGATGGGCCGTGTGGCTGCAAAGTCCGAGCAACATCATCGTCTTGGTTGCATTTGTGCTTTGGCTCACGGAGTTACAAATAAAACCTGAAGAGGCGGCGCTAAAAAAGGTGTTCGGTCAGGGCTATGTCGACTACTGCAAGCGGGTACGACGATGGCTCTGAAATCCAGAATACTATTGTGTGGTGTGCTGCTGTGCGGCTCTGCTCTGGCACATCATTCTCGCTCAAACTATGACATGGATACATTCCTTGAATACGACGGCACTGTTGTCGAGTTCGCGTGGAGTAATCCGCACGCGTTCATTGTTATCGAGATTCTCGACGATGCTCGTCAGCCAATGCAATTGCTGCTTGAGATGAACTCAAAACCAATATTGAGCGGCATGGGGTGGTCGAAGGAATCCATTGCAGTCGGTGATCGCATTCATGTTCGCGGCAATCCGGATCGCCGTGCCGCCAGAAAACAACTGTTCGTCGCTTATGTCATTAATCGTGACGGCGAAAAGCTTTGGTCCTTCGGCCGGCCGCGAGAAGACAGAGAGCGTTTCGAAGCAGAAAACCCCGTCGTCCGTAAACCGCTGGTAGGGTCAAAAGACTTCGCCGGGATTTGGAATCGTGCACGACTGACTAACGTGGCCAGAAACAATAGCAGCCGCTTCGGTCCGGCAGATCTGCCGGTCACCGCCGAGGGCGCGGCTGCAGTCCTCGAATACGACGCTAACGATGACCCTGGCTACGAATGCCTCCCAAATACATTACCGCAAACCATCGTGCCGGTGTACCTGATGGAAATGTCCTGGGTCAGCGACGAATTGTTAACGATCGATTACGAGTACAACAACGGCTATCGCGAGATTCACATGGGTACGACTGAATTTCCGCAAGACGTGGAAGCAACCCGCATGGGTTACTCGATCGGCCACATGGAAGACGATGAGTTGGTCATATATACCCGCTACTTTACCTACGATCGCTGGGGCAACGGTAAGGGCGTGCCGTCGGGAGAAGGCAAGCAGGTATTCGAACGATATTCTCTTGCGAATGAAGGTAAACGCCTGGAAGTACGCTATGTCGTGACGGATCTGGAGTACGTAAAGGGCCCGCCTGTACCGGTGCGAGGGGCCTACGTATTACGCAACAACACCCAATTGTCAGACTGGAGCTGTGACCCGGATATTGCAGTTCGCCACCTAACCGGCGAATAGCCAAATATTCAGGAATTGACGCATGGCAAGAAGAAGTCATCGCAAGAAAAGAGTTGTTAATGCAGTTCGACAGTTGCCATGGGGTGATGTCGTCAATCCGTATGCGCCCATTGAAATTCTCAGCGACGATCAAGTCGAGACCATTATTGAAACGGCACTGATGGTATTAGCGAATCAGGGCATGCGTTTCCTGCAACCCGCCAGCAGAAAGATTATGCAGGAGGCGGGTGCGGAGGTCGACGAAGCAGAAATGATGGTGCGTTTCGACCCCGATATGGTTCGAGAAAAACTACAACACGCGCCGGCCGAGTTTGAATTGCGTGCGCGCAATCCGGATCGCAATCTAAAAGTAGGCGCTAACAACATCATATTTGGCTCTGTCGGCGGGCCTGCTTTCTGCAGTGATCTGGACAAAGGTCGACGACCGGGTACCTACGCAGAAATGTGCGACTACCTGCGCGTTATTCAGAGTCTCAACATCATTCATCAGGAAGGCGGCGGTCCCTTTGAGGCGATGGACCTGCCTGGTGAGACGCGACATCTGGATTTGTATCTTGCACAGATTCGCTTGCTCGACAAAAACTGGCAGGCCTATGCATTAGGTCGAGAACGTACTATCGATGCGATCGAAATGGCCTGTATCTCGCTCGGCGTTGATCGCGAAGAGTTAGCGAAGCGGCCCGCAGTGTTGGCGATTATCAATACCAACTCACCGATGCAGCTCGACATACCGATGACTGAAGCTGTTATCGAGCTGGCGAGTGCGAATCAGGTTTGCTGTATCACGCCGTTTACGCTCGCCGGCTCAATGAGCCCGGCAACGCTGGCGGGAACGTTGATGCAACAGACGGCAGAGGTCTTGGCGGTCGCGACTTTCTCGCAGATCGTCAAACCTGGCGCGCCGATCATCTATGGCAGCTTTGCATCCAATGTTGATATGCAAAGCGGTGCCCCGGCGCTCGGTACACCCGAATACGCGAAGGCAGCGCAGGCCAGTGGCCAGATTGCACGCCACCTGAAGCTGCCATTTCGCTCCAGCAACACGACCGTCTCCAACTGTGTCGATGGGCAGGCGGCATTCGAGAGCGAGATGTCGCTATGGGGATCGGTGCTGGGTCACGCCAATCTTGTCAATCACGCGGCAGGCTGGTTGGAAGGCGGCCTGACAGCGTCCTTCGAGAAACTGGTTATCGATGCGGAAATGTTGCAAATGATGGCGGAGTATTTGCGCCCTATACAAGTGAACGATGACGAGCTGGCGGTGGATGCGATAGCGGAAGTCGGTCCTGGTGGACATCACTTCGGAACCAGCCATACGCTGGAACGGTATGAATCGGCGTTCTACACGCCACTATTGTCCAATCGGCAGAATTTCGAGGCGTGGAAGGA
>CAYWYT010000194.1:0-5277 GCA_964462665.1 uncultured Woeseiaceae bacterium
GATAGCTACAGGTGATCGAGGGGGGAATGCTAGGAGTAGTAGAAGCTTTGACTTCAAAATCTTACCCTCGGACTTCGTCACGGCAGTAGAAGTCTACAAGACCCCAATGGCGGACATGGAGGAAGGCGCCCTCTCGGCTACTGTGAATGTTCGAACGCCGCGCCCTCTAGACATTCCCGAGAGAACGATTGTCGGAAATATCTCCGCAATGTACGAGGACAACTCCGGGGAATCGACCCCCGACCTGACCTTTCTGTACTCGGACGTCTTTGCGAATGGAACATTTGGTTTAACTGTTGGGGCGCACTACGACGAGCGTACAGTTGAGTCTCACGGCTTCTCAGCATTTGGGCTTCAGGAGTGGGTCGAAGTAGGCACGAATGTTGACTACAACATGGACGGCGATCTCGACGACACATTTCGTGGACTGCATTTGAATCAACTTGTCGCTGGACCAGAAGAGCGGGAGCGTTCAAGTGTGATGGTCAATCTTCAGTGGCAGCCCAACGAAGACACAGATATTTGGCTCGAAACGTTCTACTCCGAATTTCAGTCGGATGGTATAGGACCGGGACTGGCATTGAGATTCGGAAATCATTTTGGTCCTACTACCGCATTCAGCGCAGTGCCGGATACCACGTATGGCTCGGACGGAATCGTCGAGTACATTGAGATGACTGACGTACTGATCAACCCAGACATGCGAAACTTTAAGATTGACGAAGATTTCATTACAGCGGCTCTTGGCGCCGCTAGGCAATTTGGCGATTGGACCGTAGAGGCCGAATTGTCCTACAGTAAGAACGAAGCGCTAAGCTCAAGTCTGGGCTTCGTCGCGTGGGCGACCGCTGACGTTTTTTATGACACTCGAGCCAAAGGTTTCGGTGCACTACCCGTTGATGGCTTTTCCTCCGGCGATCCGAGTACGTTCTACATAACGAACCTGAACGGTAACTATAAAACACCGTCCTCTGGAGAAAATACTGATTTCAGAGTTGATATTGACAAAGAACTTAGTGGTGGCAACGGTGGGTTCGGTGCGACAAGCATTGAATTTGGTGCCAAATACAGCGATCGAAACAAGATGTCTGAATGGAACAATGTTGATGTAAGCGGCGCGGCACTTTCACAATTGCTTGGCGGCCCAATTGTGCCTGATACGCCGCTCCCGGGGTTCAATGGGGTCGACGCGAGTCAATGGATGACCGAACAGCGGTTCACCAACTTCTTGAGCGGATTCGATGGCCGAGCGTCGAATGAATTCAGTGGATTGTGGCCAGATGTTCGATTGCTAAATACCGCCGACATCCTAGCAGCCAGCGGCCCACCGGTGAATAATGCTGGATTGACCGTAGATGTTTCTGAAGTGACTCTAGCGGCTTATGCGAAATTAAATTTTGAGGCCGATGACGGTCGTCTGTCAGGAAACTTCGGACTTCGCTACGTGTCGACTGATCAGGAATCGTTCGGCAATATTTCTGATCTATCGACAATCCGTTATAACCCGGCGACAGTCCAGACAACAGTGGATACCACACCAGGATTCTTCGAACGATCCTACAACGAGTTGTTGCCTAGCCTAAATATCCGCTATCAGGTTTCTGACGAAGTTGTGGCCCGATTTGGCGCTGCTCGAGTTATGTCTCGACCCGACCTAGCAATCTTGTCACCGTCCACAAGCATCAATATTCAGACGGCGTTTGTCAGCGCACAAAATCCGGGAGTCAATCCTTTTCTTGCAGATCAACTTGACGTATCACTTGAGTGGTATATGGGTAACGGTGGCGTGCTCGCTATTGCGCCGTTTGCCAAGTTCATTGAGTCATTCATCGTTTCTGCGAACAACGATACGACTTTGACCTACTTCAACGAAGTTACTCTACAAAATGAGACAATCGACGCGATCGTGGCGCAACCCGACAATGGTGTTGGTTCAGATATGTACGGTGTGGAGATAAACTGGATGCAACCTTTGGATTTCTTCGTCGACGGATTGGGCACTATTTTCAATACGACTATAGTTCAAGCAAGCGATATTCAATTTGCTGAGGGGGGTGCTGTTCTGCCGCTTCCAGGGTTGTCCGAGGTCAGTTACAACGCGATCGTCTACTATGAGAATGATCGTTTCGGCGCACGCCTCGCATACAATTATCGAGATGGATTCATAGAGACGTCTAATACGAATTTCAACAACGCAATCGAAGTGGACGCCTACAATCAACTGGATTTTTCTGCAAACTTCTTGTTGACGGATAACGTTAGTCTTCGTTTGGAAGCGATAAACATTAACGATTCAGTGCTTACAAAGAACAATGGAATTGGTGTGCTGCGCTTTGTAGAGGACGTCGGTCGGCGCGTGACATTCGGGTTGCACGCCAAATTCAACTAAAGGTCAAGAGTATGGACGTAGCGCGCACTTGGCGGCGCAAGACACTAGAGGGGGTAGCGAGTGACTCTCCAAAGGTCATGTCTATACTACTTAGGTCATTCTTAGTTTGTGTTGGCGCAATGGTCGCGGGCGGCTGCTCAGCGCCGAGTGACATTGGAAATGACGTCGCACCAGTGGCCAACATGGCCAATGTAGCGCAGAGCGGACCGAATCCGATCGTGTTCGATCAAACGGCAGTGATCGACAACGTGACCTATCTGATCGCGGCAGGCGCGCGTCACTCGTCGGGCCTGACGGTATTGTATCCCGAAGCCTTTCCAAAGCACTTTTGGATCAACAATTTCACCGAGACCTCGCAGTTTCTGGAATGGTCTATCTTCCTTGAGGACGCGGCAGATTATCGAGTTGAAGCCCTTCTATCTGCAACTGAAGGTGAGACATTCAACTTGAGTCTTGTGGGGAACGCAGAGGAACTCAAATTTTCCAAGCTCACCGACGGGTGGACCAAGCAGGACGTCGGCACAATCTCTCTACCTGCTGGACAAAGCAAGTTGCGCTTTGTTCGAACATCAAGCGAAGCAAACGTAGATATCAAGTCTCTGGAGTTGGTGCGCGAAAAGGATCTTGCGTTGCGCAAGCAACGCATCGTTGACTTTAAAGCCGATACTACATGGTTCAGCCAGGCTGGATTTGGCTTGATGTTTCAGTACGGTCCATGGGGATACCCACGGACCGGGCCGAAGAAAGATTTGGAGGATCAAGCCAATAGTTTTGATGTCGATTCATTTGTGGCGACAGTAAAGGAGACCGGCGCATCCTATGTTATTTGGTCGCTAACGTGGTGGGAATACGTGATGAACTCGCCAATTTCATCTGTTGACACGTTGATTGGTAATAGTGATAGGACGTCGACACGCGACTTGGTGGGCGAAATCATGATCGCGCTGGATGCGGAAGGTATCGACTTCATGCTTTATTACCATCGAGGCCACGAGGATGACCCATGGTTCGATGCGGCAGTCTTCCCTCCAGTAGAATTTCCGCAACGTGGGACTGGAGACCGATCCGTTTTGTTTGACAACTGGGTAACGATAATCTCTGAAATCGGTGAGCGTTATGGCGATAAGCTCGACGGCTGGTTCTTCGATGATGGTGTGGTTTACTATCCCGCCCCTTTTGAGCGGATGGGTGTTGCAGCAAGAGCCGGCAACCCCAATCGATTGGTGTCGCACAACGCCTGGATATCTGCAAGGGTCACGGACTTCCAAGATGTAATGTTCGGAGAAGGCAATCATGGCGAAGAAATTGCCGGTAGCGATGACATTAATGGCACTGGAATACTATCTGATGGCCCTAGTGCCGGTCTCCTGCAGCATGGAATGTTCATGACGGAGAACGACTGGGGTATTCATGATGAGGACCAAAAAATTGAGACGCGTGTAACGCCGGCCGAAGCTGCGGCATGGCGTGCGGCGGCGGCCGCCCGAAATGTCCCCATCAGCTTCACGTTGATAATGTGGGAGGACGGAAGCATGTCTCAGGAAAGCCTTGATATTTTCTAGACGTCACTTGGTAAGTCATACAGCGCGAGGTAATCGGAGATGAAAGCCATACCTCTGAAAGCGATCTTGTCCGTCACAGCACTACTAATTGTAGCTGCGCAAACTCATGCGGCCGATTCGATTCCGCGGGAGTACAAGCCCTCACCATCGAATCTAGCCGCTCGCGAGTGGTTTCAGGATGCCAAGTTTGGCATCTTCATTCACTGGGGCGTCTACAGCGAGCTAGGGGGCGCCGGTGAGCCGGGTATCGCGGAATGGGTCATGGAACGAAAGCAGATACCGATTGACAAGTATGAGCGGCTTACCAATTTTTTCGATCCAGAGAAATTCAATGCTGACGAGTGGGTGCTCGCGTTTAAGTCAGCAGGCGCAAAGTATGTGACTATCACGTCGAAGCACCATGATGGCTTTGCCATGTACGACTCCGCAGTGAGCGACTATGACATCGTCGATAGAACACCGTATGGAAAGGATGTGCTAAAGCAGCTGAAGGAAGCTTGCGATAGGCATGGTCTTAAACTGTTCTTCTACTATTCACAGCTCGATTGGCATCATCCGGACTACTATCCTCGAGGACGAACGGGGAACACATATACAGGGCGACCGGAGTCCGGTGATTGGGACAAGTACATAGATTACATGAACACACAGTTAACTGAACTGTTGACAAGCTACGGCGAGATAGGCGGTTTTTGGTTCGATGGATGGTGGGATCAAAAGCTGACCCCGATGCGCGACCGCTGGCGCCTTCAAGAAACCTACGAGTTGATTCATCAGCTGCAGCCACAAGCATTGATTATCAACAATCACCACGTAGTTCCTTTCCCAGGTGAAGACGTGCAGCCGTTCGAGCAAGATCTTCCAGGAGAAAATTCAGCCGGATTTAATACGTCGCATATAAGCCAGCTGCCGCTCGAAATGGCGCAAACGATGAATGGGTCATGGGGATTCAATCTAATTGACGGCAGTTTTAAATCCACAAAACAGCTGATTCAAACTCTCGTCGGTGCGGCAGGTCGCAACGCAAACTTCTTGATGAACACTGGACCAATGCCTAACGGTCAATTACAGGCAGAAAATATCCAGACATATCGGGAAATGGGCGAGTGGATGAAAGTGTATGGCAAGAGCGTCTATTTCACACGAGGCGGCCCTATTGCGCCGCGCCCGTGGGGCGTAACGACTCAGAATGGGGACACTGTCTATGTCCACATACTGAATTGGAAAGACAGGTCGGTTCCCATTCCCTTGGAGCGAAGGATCGAAAGTGCAAAATTGCTTCGCAACGGAGATGCCGTTGACTTTGAAAGGACAGGCGAAGGATAT
>CAYWYT010000195.1:0-5255 GCA_964462665.1 uncultured Woeseiaceae bacterium
TTGCATTTCACGACGACGGCGCATCAGGTCAATGTCATTTTCCTGGAAACTATGGATTCGATTTCGACCCGCTTCTTTAGCCGCGGCACAGGCACTGTCCGCGGCGCTTAACAATGCCGCGACATCTTCGTTGTCAGCGGTAATCGGAACCACGCCGATGCTAACGCCAAGCCGGAAGCTACGCTCGTCCCACATGAACTTGTATTCGCTGATCGCCAATCGAAGTGACTCAGCTGTTTGCATGGCCTCTTCCAACGAGCAACTTTCCAGTAGCACGCCGAATTCATCGCCACCCAGTCGCGCCAACGTATCGCGCCAGCGAATCTTCGATTTCAACAATGCACCGAGTTGACCGAGTAAGGCATCACCGGCGCTGTGACCGCAGGAATCATTCACGATCTTGAATTGATCGAGATCCAGATAGCAAACGGCATACGATGTCTCACGTGCTCTGGCACTCTTAAGTGCGCGCTCCAGGCGATTTTCAAACTCGCGTCTGTTCACGAGCCCGGTGAGAATGTCGTGGCTCGCGTGGTAACTGAGACGACGATTGAGTTCGCGAGACTCGCTGACATCGTGGAACACCAGCACGCCGCCGGTCACGTTACCCTTGCCGTCGCGGATAGGCGATGCAGTGCTTTCTATATAGAGTTCATTGCCATCTCTGCGGATCAACAATGTTGGCCGCACCGACTTGATAGCCCGATCGCGCCGTATTGCGACGGATAAGGGGTTTTCCAGTGGCTCACAAGTCTCTTCATGGAAGCCGCGAAATATTTCGTCGATCGGTCGACCGTTACCGTCATCAACCTTCCAGCCGGTTAAGCCTTCAGCGACCGGATTTACGTATTCGACATTGCAGCCAGCATCGGTTGTGATGACGCCGTCACCAATGGACTGCAAAGTGATCTGCGCACTTTCCTTCTCACGAAACAGCGCCTCTTCATAAAGTTTGCGCTCTGTAATATCAACTTCGACCCCTAAGAGTCGAATCAAGCGCCCGTTCTTGTCGAGTACCGCCTTGGCGCGGCTGCTCATCCAGCGCCAATCACCATTCTGATGCTTCATGCGATGCACGGATTCGAAAAACGCCGACTTGTCCGCGAGGTGCTCGCGCATCTTGCCCTGCACTCTCGCCATATCGTTCGGATGCACGAGGTTATACCAGTCCAGCATTACTTCTTCTTCGTCGACATCGTAGCCCAACATCGACTTCCAACGGCGTGACAGATTGATACGTTTTGTATCGCCGTTGAAATCCCAGATCCCATCGTTCGCGGTAGCGGCGATTAATTCATTGCGCTGATGCAATTCACCGAGAATATGATGATCACTGATTCGTTCCATCCCCGACGCCAGCGATGCGCCGACCAGCTTTAACAACAGGTGCAGATTTGCATCCCAGCCATCCACCGCACGCTCATTCGCCAAGGCAAGGAAACCGGAAATTTCGTTGTGCACAGAGAAACCGATCATCAGGACCGAACCGACCTGCAATTCAGATAGCCGCTGTAACTCGGCGGTTGCAATTTTGGAGCCGTTTAAGGTATCTGCAACTTCGATAATTTTGAGATGGCCGAGACGCTTGCGCAGCCATGGCCAGTTTTCCATGGACTCGCCACCCAGTTGTTCTGCTTTGCACTGCGCAAAGCCCATACTGGCAGACAACACGGTTTCGAATTCGCTACCGTCGTCGCTAATCAGGGCGACAAACGCGGAGTCACAACCTGCTGCGTCCGGCATTTCGGAAATGATTGACTGCAATTGTTCTTTGTATGTCGCCGGATCGAGGTTTTGCACTGCGACTGCAATTTTGGTCTGCAGTGCATCGGCACCGCCGCGCGTGCGCTCTCCGACTCGCGGTCTGCGATGCCGAACTCCGGTCGTATCAGTAATGTCAGACGGTACGCTCAAGAGACATAATCCCGCACGCAAACACTTGCGTTTTACGGTTAAGTATTTTGACATCTTACCGCAGGAATACAAGCTAACCTACTGTAATTTTGCAGGTTATCCAAGATCCCAGTTTCTTCTGTCAACGAATTGCGCCCGCGTCCGTTAAAGCTGCATACACGCACACAAGGACAGGGCTATGACTTCTCCCAACATTCGTACGGCGCTACTGCTACTCAGCGCACTTATCCTAACCGCATGCGGCGGTGGCTCCGCCACATCTGCAAACCCAGGTTCCGCTCAGGCGGCAGCCTGCAACCCGGCCGACCCGGCTACCAGCAACGAGTGCGGCACCGTTCTGATCGGCTTCACTGACGCAGACGGAGACTTCCTTAACTACACTGTGGATGTCGTCAAACTAACCCTTGCAACAGCCAACGGCCGCACGGTCGAGGTCCTGCCACAGCAAACACGCATCAATTTCACCGACTACGTTGATCTAACCGAATTAGTCACTGCTGCTAGCGTGCCGCCGGCGACGTATGTATCCGGAACGATCAGCCTCGACTACACAGACGCTGAAGTGATCGTAGAATCTGGTGATCAAAGCAAAGCGGCGATCGTCACTGATGGTGACGGCATTCCATTACAACAAGTTGACCTGAAGATTGTTCTTTCGAATCGTGACCGTCTGACTGTTGTTAAAGGGCGCGCTGCTTTGTTGCAACTCGACTTCGATCTCGAGGCCTCACACGACGTCGATATTGATCCAACACCTGCAACCGCAGCTGCCGAACACTTCATATTGGCTGAAGTACACCCGCTCGATGAAAAGGACATTCGCGTACGCGGACCGCTGCTGGTGGTCAACGAAGCCGAGATGAGCTACGTCATCGCGATACGGCCCTTTCACGGTCGCGACGGCGACTTTGGCAGATTTGCTATTAAAGTCGACGATGACACTGAGTTCGAAGTCGATGGCACCCTTCTCGTTGGTGCCGAAGGCTTACGCGCCTTGAGCGCGGCTGGTCAGGGCACACCGACGATAGCCAAAGGTACATTGACAGTCGCCGAGCGAAGCTTTGTTGCCGATCGAGTGCTCGCAGGATCCAGTGTGCCGGGCAGCGACCTGGACGCTGTCGTTGGAAATATTATCAAGCGTAACGGCAACTTTATGACCGTACGTGGAGCGACCATAATCCCCAGGGATACCGCTACAGATCGACGTACACATTTTCATGACGACGTCGTCGTAGAGGTCGGCTCGAACACGAAAGTATTCAAGGACGGGCACCGCGATTCTGACCTCAGCATCGATGCCCTTTCCATCGGTCAACGTGTTTCGATTCGCGGTAATCAGACCACGCCAACTACAGACGCGCAGGCGCCACAGGTGTTATTCGACGCAACCGAGGGCGCAGTGCGTATGCATGTCACGCACCTTGCTGGCATCGTAAACACGATAGTGCCGGGTCAGACAGATATCACGCTGCATGCGATTGATCGTCGACGCTCACAAGTATTCGATTTTACGGGCACTGGCGGATCAGAGGGCCTGGATGCAGATCCCGATAACTACGAAATCGCTACCGGTAACCTCACGCTGGCCGATTTTGCCTCTGGTCGGCCAATCGTTGCTTACGGCTTCCCTACGGCATTCGGTACGGCGCCGCCGGACTTCGATGGTCGCACGGTAATCGACTTCACCGATGTTCGTAGCTCGCTTGGCATAGCCTGGGGTGGTGAAGGGACGATCGCGCCTTTTGCCAGTGTAGGCCCTGACGGCATCGTACTTGCACTGGACAATGGCGACCTCGGCATTCGTCACCACGTAAAACAAGGTCCGGTACTCGTTGACCTGCTGTCGCTCGGCACGAATACGACCATTCTGCCGCACGCAACAGATCGGATGTTGTTCTCGATTAAGACGGCAGACAGCCTGCGACAGTATTCCGACTTTGACGACTTCATCGCCGATCTGACCAGTAGTTTGAATGGCTCCACGACTGCGCGCTCGATGTATGCGCGCGGCGACTTCGATGTAGCTACAAATACAATTACGGCTTACAAGATTGGAGTCTTTCTTCTCGACCCCCCGATGTAGGATGACCGCAAGGCTTTCTGCAGCCTCAGCCCTGTATTTCGATACAGGGCTTTTTTTTAACTTGCGGCCTGCAAATCAGCCAGCCAAACCCGGATTTGCTCGCGTAATGTATCTTCCTCATCCTGCCATTTTTTCATGGCCACCTGAACCCGCGGGTCCTCTACAACCCCAGCGTATTGCGCCTGCTTAAAGGTTTCTTCCCAACCCAGATTCAACAAGACGGATTCGTTAAAGATGTGCTCCAAAGCGATGTCGGCAGCCTCTTCCGACTGTCCTTGCAAAGCAAGAACCCCGAAACGCACTGCCTGATTTTCCGCCAAATCAATACCGTAGGATTCTGCGATGTCCTTCATGTAATTGAGCCGCTCATCAATTTCATCCGCGCTCATGGTCGTATACCAGGCATCGAAGGCATTGAGTTGCACGCGGCGATACTTAGAGGGTACAGAATCGGCAGTGATATCCAGAATGCCGGGCGCTTGTTCCTCAAGGTATGCAGATTCTTCCTCTACAGTGCCTCTGGCCGCAGCCACCCGAAGAAGATGTCGCGCTGCACCACCAAAACCGAAGCGGCGATCAGATACATCAGCCTCGATAGCGCGACGGGCGCTTGCGACGCTTGCGTCCAGATCGCCGACCGCCATCGCACGCTGAAGCTCGATTCGATACGCAACTTCGCTGGTGGGTGCGATCGCCAATACTCGCTTACGAAAATCGTCACCCTCCTCGACGAGTTCAAGCCGGTAAAGAAAACCCGCAATCATTGCCGGCAATTCGTGATCGACCGGATCAACTTCAACCGCCCTGAGGAAAAGCTGCAAATACTCAAGACCGTCGCCTTCTTGCTGGCTGACTCTGGCCAGGTTCACCCACGCATTCGGTTGCGCGGGCTCGAGCTCCAGAGATCTCTTGATCGCTGCTCCCGCGTCAGACCATTGCTGCAGGCCAGAATACAAATTGCCCAACTCGTAATGAATTCGCGGATTAAATGGATCGTTTGCTGCCGCCTGCAGCATGTAGGCGAGCGCATCTTCGATTTGTTGTGTATTGCGTGACAAGCGAATTAAAAAGATTCGCGGATCCAACAACTTTGGATCCTGGTCAATGAGTGATTTCAATTGCTCGACTGCCTCGAGACCTGCCTCGCCGTCGCCCTCTTGTCCGGCAATTTGCGCCCGTGTGTAGACCTGGATCGCATTGGCACCTACGTCATCAGGTTTTACCGCCAATACCTGGTCCGTAATTGCCGTGATTAGCG
>CAYWYT010000196.1:0-5239 GCA_964462665.1 uncultured Woeseiaceae bacterium
CCTCGGTACCGATATTCAAATACGAAAAGCTATTTTCACCACCGAACAAGACCATTTGATAAGCCACATCGGCCATGACACTCGCCTGAGTCTTACTTTGCCGAATGTTCTGCAGGGTTTGACCTTTTACTCGTTCGAAATCAGCCTCATCAAACTTTGGCTGCAGCAGTCGCTCCGCTGCGATTGCCAGAGTCGCATCAATATTTCTACTCAGACTCCTGATGGTAAGAGTCGAGTCCTGATTGCCAGCTCCGAATTGCACCGACGAACCAAGTTTTTGCAGCTCATTGGATAACTCTTCATTTGTGGATAGCAGCGTAGATTCGTTCATCATTGCGGCGGTCAATGCCGCCAGTCCGAGCTTGCCCAACGACTCATTCCGCTGACCCGTTTCTATGCGCAATTGAATCGCAACGGTGGGTGTTTCCATATTCTGGGCGGCCAGAATTTTGACGCCGTTCTTCAGCCTTGCCCGGGAAATCTCCGGCAGAACTACGACCGGGTTTTCGCCAGCTGACGGCTGCACGCTACGATCGAAATCGTCCGTACCGCGACGAAATTCAAGTTCGTCATCTGCGACCGCGACGTATTCCGGAATTTTCCGCTCAGGTCGCGTCCAGGTGTCTGCGGCCGCGATCATACCCAGTTGCCCGGTCGGTACAATACTCATTATGACTGCTGGTTTGTCCTTGATGTACGTTCGATAGACTCGCATAAGGTCTTCTTCAGTGACCGCCTCATAGCGTGCAATATCTGCGGCAGCAAAGTTTGGACTACCCATGAACGTCTCATTGTCGGCCAGCTGCGAGACTTTTCCAGCGACGCTTTCCATACCATAAATCTTGCCAGATACGATGAGCATCTTAAGGCGTTCCAGGTCATCCGCCACAAAGCCACGCTCTTCAAATTCACTAAACGTCGCGCGAATTATTTGCTCGAGATCTGCAAGGTTTTTGCCCGATGTCGGGTTCGGTAATGCCAGGACTGTGAAAGCGCACGACAGCTCCTGACACTGGTGACCGGCACTCGCCTGCACGGCCAGACCGCTTCTTACCAGATTTTTGTATAACAGCGAAGTGTCACCCTGCCCCACGATAGTCATCAGAAGGTCAAGCGGTGCTTCGTCTGCATGATTTCTGTGGACTGTTGGATAGGACATGTGGATCAACGGCAGAGAAACATTGTCCTCCATCGAAATATAACGCGTCTTGTCCAGCGTAATTGCTGTCACTTCCGGTGGCAAAACTTCCGGGCCTCTGGGAATTGAGCCAAAATATTTTGCGACCCACGCCAGTGTCTGCGTCTCATCAAATCTGCCGCCAATTGTCACAGTGGCGTTATTGGGTCCATACCAACGCAGGAAAAATCGTTTCAGGTCATTAACGTCAACTCGATTCAGGTCTTCGATATACCCGATCGTAGACCACGAGTAGCCGTGCCCGACCGGAAACATCGCTTCGCCAACGCGTTCGAATAATCTGCCGTACGGACGATTATCAACATTCTGCCCACGCTCGTTTTTTACCGTTTCTCGTTGCACCTCAAACTTTTCCTGGGTCACTGCATCCAGGAAATAGCCCATTCGGTCTGCCTCCAGCCACAGCACCTTCTCCAGCTGGTTTGACGGCACAGTCTCGTAATAATTGGTTCTATCCGTATTGGTTGTGCCATTGAGCGTTCCGCCCGATTCGGACACGATCTTGAAATGTTCCTCATCCGCCACGTTCTCCGATCCCTGAAAAAGCATGTGCTCAAAAAAATGTGCGAATCCGGATTTGCCGATTTCTTCTCGCGCTGACCCGACATGGTAGGTGATGTCCACGTGTACCAGCGGATCCGAATCATCTTCATGCAGGACCAGCGTCAGGCCATTGTCCAATTCGAATTTCTTGTATGGAATCGTGAAGTCTTCGCTCGAGGACTTGCGAACGTCTTCTACCAGCGTCATTGAGTCTGGCAATACGACAGCGGTCTGCTCGGTCGCAGATTGGGGCGCTTTTTGGCAGCCAACAAGGGCTATAGCCAGGCAAGCCCCGGCGAGGATCAGACGATTCGAATACATGGTTTAGTCCTGCAAGATTGTGACGTGTTGGAGATATGGGACTCTTTTATTGGTCCCGGGTTCACCTCTGGAACGGTCTAAATTCTACTTTGAATCCTCAGCCAGGACGATTTCTGGATACGCCGGTCGCCAGCGATACTCCTCCAACCGTCCTTGCAACGAATCTTTGTCAGTGTGGCGTGCGACCCCATCCTCGATCGCCTGATAGGCAACAGCCAATGCGACATCCCCGCATACTTCCCATAAACGGCTAATGTCAGGCGTCAGACTATGCTCAGCAATATCAGCGGCGGATAACGACTCCGCCAGCGCATTCGCCGCTGCGCCGATCATGCCATCAGTAATTTCGCTCGCTTCGGTAATGATTGTACCCAGTCCGATACCCGGAAATACGAATACGTTATTCGCCTGTCCGATACGACGTGGCCCGTCGCCAGTCTCGACCGCATCGAACGGACTTCCCGTCGCCACGAGCGCTTTGCCATCCGTCCAATTAATGAGGTCTTCGGGAACGGCCTCACTAATCGACGTTGGATTCGACATCGGCAGAATGATGGGCGCATCGGAATTCTCAAGCATGGCGCGAACGATGTCTTCTGTGAAAGAGCTACCTTGTCCCGACGCTCCGATAAGGGCGGTTGCTTTGAAGGCGGATACCACTTGTTGCAGATCCTTACGACCTGCATTGTCGAGCTGCAACTCGGCCGTCATCGCGGATGGCCAGGCCATTTCCTGTTTGTACTCGTCGAGAGATTCGCGGTCATCGCTCAGGATTCCACGGCTGTCCATGACGAGAATAGCGTGCGTCAAAGCAGCACCGCTTAAACCCGCAGACGACAACTGCTCGCGCAATTGACGCATGATGCCAAGCCCTGCAGCTCCGGCGCCGTAAATAACGATTCGACTATCGGCGAAGTTTGTCGATGCAATTCGACAGCCAGCCTTTATGCACGCAGACGCTACGGCGCCCGTACCCTGAATATCGTCATTGAATGACGGCAATGACCCTCGAAAACGATCGAGAATCATTAAGGCATTATCTTTCTTGAAGTCTTCCCATTGAATGACAACGCCTGGGAAAACCTGCTTGGCCGCGGCGACGAATTCATCGACAATCTCGAGGTACTCGTCACCACTAAGACGCTTCTGTCTCCAACCAAGATACAGAGGATCGTCGAGCAACTCCTGGTTGTTCGTTCCTACGTCAAGACTTACCGGCAACGTCCGCGCGGGATGAATGCCTGCACCGACGCAGTACAAGGCCAGCTTGCCGATACTAATCGCCATGCCGCCGGCGCCCTGATCACCAATTCCCAGAATCGCCTCATTGTCGGTCACGACCATTAACTTCACGCCACTGAACGGCGCCGAAGACCGCAATACCGCTTCAATACGACCTTTATGATCTGGGGTTATGAAAATGCCGCGGGCGCGACGGTAAACTCGTGAATAATATTGCGACGCCTTACCAACAGTCGGCGTGTAAACGATCGGCATCGTCTGCTCGAGGTGCTTCGAAAGGACCTTGTAGTACAGCGTCTCGTTGCGATCTTGTAAGGCCGCCAGACCAATACTTCGGCCAATCGGATCCTCATTGCGAAAAATCGATTGAAAGATGCGTTCCGCTTGCGTCTCAATCTCATTGTGCCGTGAAGGCAGCGCGCCCTCGATACCGAGTCTTTCGCGCTCTGCAGCAGTAAAACTGGTGCCCTTGTTGTACAGCGGGTAACGCAATAAGTCGGGCCCACTCCGGTTGACCGTTAATTTGTCACCGTCCGACGTACGCTCGAGTTTGAATTCTTCCATTGTTGGCCGTGCCCCGGCTTAATTTGGCGGCCACTACACGCGCAATTGCGGGCGGTGTCAAACCCCAGGCGCAAGGCACTGACGCAGTATCTCGATATCTGAGTCGTAGCTATCGGCTGATAATGGCCCAAACGAGAAGCGGGCGAAATTGTCGAGCGTGCTGCCGTCCGCTTCGGTACGACCCATATCGCAAAGGTGTCCGGGCAAGATGCCCGCTTCATGCTTGAATAAGCGTTCGTTAAATTCGTTGCCGGTCAGACCCTGCGGGAGTCGACCCCAGTGATAAAAGCCGCCGTTTCCCGTGAAAAGCTCGAAGCCGAGCTCCTGCAAGCCTGTTTCGTAGCGATTGCGCTGCTCGGTATAGAATTTTGAGATGGCATCCCGCGATTGTGCAACTCGTTTTCGCTCCAGCAACTGCGTGACATAAATTTGTGATGCGCGTGAGACACCACCCATACCGAACGATGAGTAGTTTCTAAATATTTCTATGTGTTCCTTAGCCGCGATCGCCCAGCCTATTCGCATACCCGGCACCTGCAATCCCTTGGTCGCCGCACCAATTACAAAGATATTGGTCGCGTCGATGTCGTCAATATGACGTAGCGCACTTTGCGGCTCCGGATCGCAGAAGAATTCATACGCTTCGTCGATCAAGGCGCCCTTATCGCTGGCACTGAATTTATCGACCAACTGCTTGAGCTCTGCGCCGCCGACTGTGACACCGGTGGGGTTGCATGGATTACTCTTGACCAGCATTACGCGGCTGGTGCCAGCCTGCGGCTCGATGTCATAGTCCTCTGCCGCCGGCCGAAAACGATTCTCAGCATTGCTCGGTATCAGATGCACGTTTCGATTCAGAACATTGAGAATGTCGTAGTACGGTGTGTACTCAGTAGCCTCCAAGGCAACCGTCGTGTCATCGAGCAGGAATGCCAGCGTGGCAAAAATCGCTGGTCGCCCGCCTGCGAAAACCGCGACGTTGTCGGTGCTTATTCCAGCATCGTAGAAATGGTTGTAATAATCGGTAATCGCCTGCAACAACGGCGGCTCGCCGGTCGCCTTGGGGTATTTCAGGTCCAGATGATCGAACTCAATGCTGGTCGGTAATGTCGGTCCACCAGGAACTTGCGTGGTCAGCGGGTAGCCCTGCGCCCAAGGGTGCGTTCCTGCATCGCCCATGTACTTGCCGGTAGCATCGGCAAAACGAAACAAGGTCTCGTAAACGCCCATGGGCGGGAAACTCTTCAATATCACTTTGCGGTAGCTCCTGAATCAATTGGCAATGCATAATAACGACATGCAGCAAGGTCTTCTCGTCGTTCCCGTTATCCTGCCGGTCTTTTTTTGGGCGGTCTACCACTATCATAAAGA
>CAYWYT010000197.1:0-5225 GCA_964462665.1 uncultured Woeseiaceae bacterium
TTCGTTGTAGCGGTACTGGTGTTGGCGGCAATTTACCGAAAATTGCCAACAAAGCGCCCGGCGTGGGCTATTCCGGCGGCGGCATACGGCGTTGGGTCGGTCGCGGCCTTCTGGTCGATTGAGCGAGTAGCCAGTTTCTGGGCGTTTTAGAAGGACTGACGATGATCGCGTTTACATTTACACTGCAACAAGACTTATCAGGAATCGAACATGACGTACTTTCTTAAACCAAGAACCAAAGGCATTTTTGTCGTTCTGGGGCTGCTACTGATGGGTGCTACGGCATGCACAACAGCAAGCAGGCCTGAACTTACAGGTATGTCATTCTCCTCCGATCCATTGCTCGGCAAGGTGGTTTGGCATGACCTGATCACCGACGATCTCGATAGCGCTCGCAATTTCTACGGCGGGTTATTCGGTTGGACCTTCGATAACACCAGTGGGGGGCGCGGCGAGGAGTACGTAGTTGCCAGAAACGGTGATGTCATCGTGGCCGGGTTGGTGTTAGTCGAAGAGTCGGTCGATGATCAGAACTACTCACGCTGGTTACCGTATATTTCGGTGGATGATGTTGACGCTGCCCTGTCCCGGAGTATTGCTGGCGGAGCCAGCGTTGTCGCAGCGGCGCGAGATGTCGGTTTCGGCAGAGTCGCTGCCATTATCGACCCGCAAGGTGCAGTGGTTGGATTGGCGAGAAGCGCAATCGGCGATCCCGATGACGTAACGACTGCTGCAGCGCCCGGACGTACGGTGTGGACCGAATTACTGGCCGACGATCCGCAGGCGGCTGCAGAATTCTACGCTTCACTGACCCAATACAATGCGAGAACCATTGCTCGGCGCGGTGGCGATTACACCATTCTTGCCAGCGGCGGAGTAGATCGAGTCGGAATATTTCAAAACCCGGCCGAAGGCGACTACACACCCGTGTGGATGACCGCATTCGGCGTTAGCGATCCGGCGGCGGCAGCAGCCAAAGCAGAGTCTCTCGGAGGCACGATTATTTTGCCGGTATCCGCGGAGCTTCGTGACGGTACGACAGCCGTCGTAACTGATCCGTCGGGTGCAGTCCTGGTGTTGCAGAGTTGGTCACGCAAAGGAGCACAATGATGAAAAAAGCCAAAAGAACAATCGCGTTAGTTGCCGTGCTTCTTACGACGCTTTCCCTGGCCGGCTGTGACGGCAATGTTGGTATTGGTCTGAGTGTCGGTGTACCAGTCGGTAATCACGGCCACATGAGCGTTGGCGGCACACGCTGGCGCTGAAAATCGCCAAATATGGCCGAACAAGCCGCTTGCCATCACTAAGGATATTGGCGCATTATTTGTAGTTCAGTCATTGAGCAACAGTTATCGCAATGAAGGCCCTGGAAAAATTGCTTTGGTTCGTTGGTGTCTTGTCGATAGGCATATTCTGCACGCACATCGTTGCGGAAGAAGCCAAACGTAACAATGACTTGGCAACCTTTAAGGCGACGCTCTTGGATTCGGCGCCTGCGGCCGAACTACCAGCCGACCGTCTCAATGCAACGCCTGAGCAATCACTTTGGTCAGAAGGCCGGATCGCAGCATTCGAGGAAAGCCTGGCGAAGCCGACCAGTGACGTTCTCGGCATCCTGGAAATTCCACGATTGAATCTGGAGGTGCCGGTTTACGACGGCGCAAGCGATTTGCATATGGATCGCGGGGCCGCCCGGATTGACGGAACAGCGATGCCCGGAGAACCTGGCAATTTGGGAGTCGCAGGCCACCGCGACGGCTTCTTCAGGGTTCTCAAGGACATTGAACTTGGTGACGAGATTACGATTACGACTGCAGATGGCCTGGAGTCCTACGTAGTTTCGGAATTGAAGATCGTGGATCCAACTGCGATCGAGGTTCTTGACCCTACCGTGGAGCAGTCAGTAACTTTGGTTACCTGCTACCCGTTTTATTTTGTTGGCCACGCGCCTGAAAGATTCATAGTTCGCGCGGTCAAGAGAAATGACCATAATCAAATAACTTAGAAAAAGTCCAAGGGAGAATAAGCAAATGAAAAGAGTAATAGTGTTTATCGTAGCGCTGCCATTGTTGGCATTTTCGTCGTTAGCGTCCGCGTTGACCTGTGACGAAGTGACTTTAGGCGCGGATATAACGGACAAATATCCGAATGCAGCAGACGCCTGTCTGGAGGTGATTGAACGAGATGGTCAGCCGTTTGTGAAGATGAAGGTCCAGCTGACACGTCCTGGGTCCGCCAACAGGTTGACGTTTCGATTCGTGAATGAAGACGGTACATTTGGACCAACGCATTCGGTAAATCCAGCGCCTGAATGGCGTGCCAATATTGGCGGCCGCTCTTACCGTGCTCGGGAACTTTCTCGTGGTCAGGAGTTGTCAGTCTACCTGCCGTCGGATCGTTGGGAAGCACACGTAGCAGCTTCGGGTATGGTGGTCGAAACGTTTTCGCTGATCGTCATAACTCAAGCAGAGCCAGAGCCGATGATGCTGCCTGCGACAGCAAGCAATATGCCGCTGTTTGCTTTGTTCGGTGGTTTGGCGCTGTTCGGTGCAGGCCTAATTCGCGTTACGCGAAGTCGGGCTAGCTAGCCACAAAGTCATCACCAAGAGAAGCAGGAGTCTCGTCCGAGGCTCCTGCTTTTTTTTAGCGTAACGCGCCGTCCGTAATCCATTCTTCTACCGCAGCAATCTCTGCAGCGGAGAGCATACCCGTAGGCGGCATGAAACCGCCGACCGTTGCGACCCCTTGCAGCTTATGTACCAGGTAGCTATTGGCCGGTTGCGTGGGTACGACTCGAGTGAAGTTGCCGTCCTGCGCGCTGGTAACGTTAACCAGCGTATTGAAAGCCGCATCCGCGTTTCTTAAATCCATATTGGGAATGCCGCTGGTGCTGCCGGCTCCAAAGTGACAACTAGAACACTTCGGTGTGAAGATGAGTGCCTGAATCTGATCCAGCGTCGGTCCAAGTACGATAGGTGTCGTGAGGCTGAACTGAGCGATGAAATCACCCCCGGCCGTTCCGTCGCCGCTTGGTAACGCGCCGCCAAGCTCTCCATCGAGTGCATTGGCATCTGTATCCATGATCAAATTTGCGCCTGCGCCGAAGAGTGTAATGCGATAAGTGTCGTCAGCTAGTGCGACGCCCGCCAGGCTGAATACAGCACTCGCCGGATTCGCGCCCACGCCAATACTTGCAGCAGTAATCTGGGCTTCGTTACCACTATTGAAGTTTCCGTCGCCGCCGCTCGCGGTCAATGTGAAAGTCATAGCGTTAACGGTGGATGCGTCCAGGTCACGTGAAAAACCCGCGACGATCTGGCCAGGCGCGGCAATTAATGCTGCGTTTGGAGAAGGTGATAGTGATGTCACTCGAATCGGCGCGAGCACAACGACCGGGATGTCCATCGCACCATCCGTAATCCACTGTCTGACCATATCAATGTCAGCTTGTGGAATACCGCCACTTGGCGGCATAACGTTGCCCGTCGCAGCAGTATCTTCGAGCTTGCTGATTAGATAGCTGGCGTTCGGGTTGCTGGGGTTTACCAGTTGGATCGTGCCGTCTTGAGAACTGGCAATGCCGACCAGACTGGCATAGCTGCTGGCTGCTTCGAGATTCAATCCTGCGGATGGTGCACCGCCGCCATGACAACCAGAACATGTTGGTGTGAACAAGCCTGCCTGAATCTCGGAGAATGTCGGGCCGAATGAAGCGCCAGGCGGTGGGGGAGGCGGTGGCGGTGGCGGCGGAGGAGGCGGAGGGTTTCCGCCGTTGCCGCCATAGGCATCTACTGCATCATCGTAAGTTTGTACATCACAAGCTGCCAGCGATCCTGCCAATGCGAGGATTGCCAACCCTTTTACGAGGTATTTTCCAACTCTAAGTCTGCCCATTACCGATACACAACACGCTGCCAAAACTACTGGTATTTATAGTATCTCGGGGCTGACCCCAAAAAGGGGACAGGCTTCACAGTCTCGCCTGTAGCAAAATGGCGACTTAAAGGCTGTTGTAGGGCTGCTCGAAGGTATCCGCGTCTTCTATACGGCCGCTTTCCAGGCCGCGATTGAACCAGCGCATGCGTTGTTCAGAAGTGCCGTGGGTAAACGCGTGTGGGCTGATTTTGCCTTGCGTTCGCGACTGAATAGCATCATCGCCAATCTGATTAGCCGCCTGCATGGCCTCTTCAATATCGCCGCGCTCGAGGTAATGCTTATTGTGGTGTGCCCACAGTCCGGCCAGGAAGTCTGCCTGCAGTTCGAGGCGCACAGAGTATTCGTTGTAGTCTGGTTGCCCGCGCTTCGCGGCGACCTTTTCGGAGACGCCCAGCAAATTTTGTACGTGGTGCCCGACTTCATGGGCAATGACATAGGCTTGTGCGAAGTCACCCGGCGCGCTGAACTCTTCCTCGAGGCTGTCGTAGAAACTCAGATCGATGTAGACCTTACGATCAGCCGGGCAATAGAACGGCCCCATGCGAGCATCGCCAGTACCACAGCCGGTTGGGTATTGTGATCGGAACACAACCAGTTCCGGTGCCTGGTATTGCCTGCCCATGCGCTGAAACTCGCGTGACCAGATGTCCTCTGTGTCTGCCAAAACGACAGCAACAAACTGGACCAGTCGGTCTTCCTCGGGTGTCGACTGATACTCAACCTCAGAGACCTGGCCGCCACCGCTAAATAGAGCAGCAGGATCAATTATCCCCATCTGCCAGCCTATGAGGCCCAAGGCCGCTACGACGAGAATACCTTTCAAACCGAGGACTCGAAGTAACACCTGGATGATCATCCCAATCGATGCAGTTCCGCCCCCCATCTTGCGTCCACGCGCGTCATCGACATTGGTGCTCTGCCTGCGACCTTTCCACTCCATATCGTTGCCTTCCGGTATAATCAGCTACATTGTGTTCTGATCCAGAGCATAGACTGACGTGGTCCAAGAATCACGCACGAACAATAAAGTCGGGAGTCGAATATGAACGAAACTAACAGTGAGTTGGAAGCGAATATCGCCGCGGGCGTCGCCCAATTGTGCTCGCGGTCCTGGTGGGTCTTTTTGATCGGTGGCCTTGCCTCCGTAATCTTCGGCGTCCTGGCATTCACCAACCCCGGAATCGCACTGCTCGTGCTCGCGACGTTCTTCGCCGCATTCATTCTGATCGACGGTGCAGTGAATGCATGGGGTGCGTTGCAGAACCGCGATAAGGACGGTTGGATCGCGT
>CAYWYT010000198.1:0-5222 GCA_964462665.1 uncultured Woeseiaceae bacterium
TCTGTTTTTTGCCAACGGATCCAGCTTTCAAGGGCCTGTTGATGAGTTTCAGAGCGGTCATTAATTCCCTATCAGGCGGCCAAGTGTCTGCTTTGGACTAATGAGATCTATCAGGCGCTGAGCGACTATGGTCGTCAGCGTGTGGATACTGTGCTGGAAGGCACAGGCTGCGACGCGATGCTGCGAAGAGCCTGAGGAGGTTCTAGAGGCGATCCTTAGCTCGTCATCGCTTTCTGAAACGCCGGGCGCTGATCAATACGACCAATATACGACTTGATATTGTTCATCTCATCGGTAACGCAGCCACATTTATTGCTCATATATACCGAATGCCCAAGCATGATATCTGCCGCGGAGAAGTCGCCAATCAGGTATTCCTTGCTACTCAGTGCTTCTTCTACCGGGCCTAGCGCTCTTGTCAGCAGTTTCTGCGCCTGGGCTAGCACGTTTTTGTCCTGTCGTTCTGGTGGCAACAGAATTGTCTGAACGACTATAGTGTTGATGGGTGGCATAATCATGCCTTCGCAGTAGTGAAACCACTGCAGATAATCCGGGAACTCCGGAGCTTCAACTGCCGGCTTCAGGCCACCATTTTTATGGCGCTCGAGTATATACTCAACAATGGCACCGGACTCAAAAATGCTAACATCACCATCATCGAGCACGGGGACACGGCCTAGTGGATGTCGGGCTCGGTGTTCATTTGACTTCAGGTCTTTTGGATTAAAATCCATTCGATTCAGTTCATAGGGAAGTTCTAGTTCTTCGAGTAGCCAGACAATTCGTCCGGCGCGTGAATTGGGTGCGAAGTGTAGTTTTAACATGCTTAAGTACCTCTGGTTGTTTGCCTATAAGTGAATGTTCGCTAATTACGGCTGAGTAGCGTTTTTGAATCATCAATATTTCTCACAGATGAAAATGGGGATATCTCGAGTGGTGCGTTTGCGGTAGACCGCAAATTCTGAATAGGTGTCGTCGCATATCTGCCACAGTTGTGTCTTTTCGTCATTGCTAGCAACACGAGCGCGCAATTTGAGGTTGTTGCGCCGATGGCGTACCTCGATGTCCGGATTCTTGGCGATATTGTTGTACCACATCGGATTCTTGTCCCTACCTGTCTGCGATGCAACGAGCAATACGCCGTCGCCATTGGGCACGTGAATGAGCGGTACGGTGATCTCGCGGCCGCTTTTAGCGCCGGTCATGGTGACGAAGCAGACGTCCTGCCCCGACAGGGTGTTGAAGGCCCGCCCGCCCACCAGCCTGTGCATGAAGACATGCACTTTGGTGAGCGTTCGCAGTAAACGGTGGGGAGCCGCACGTCCCGCTGGCTTTGACTTCTCCATCGTCGTTCTCGACATCTTCAACACAGCCTTCCTCGGCAGCAGTGGTATGAGCCAGTTCAACGCAAAATTCAACGAAGGCTCATTGATTTTGACCAGCTCGCCTTTCAGAATGGCTTCATAGCCACACTTCGCTACGGATTCTGGTGATGCGCCAGGCTTCTGGAACAGTGCGGTGCCCTCGAGGTCGCTGGCTTTGGCGAAACCTGTGTCGACTGCGCCGGGGCAAAGTGCCGTAGACGTAACGCCCGTGTCCTTGAGTTCTTCGGCGATCGCCTGTGAAAACGATATGACGAAAGACTTCGTGGCGAAGTAGACAGCCTGCAGCGGCCCGGGCAGCATACCCGCGGTGGATGCTACATGCAGGATCTTTCCCGACCTCCGCTTCACCATCCCGGCGAGAAAGAGATGGGTCAGTTCGACGAGCGCAGCCATGTTGACCTGCATCATAGCTTGATCTTTTGCGAGGTCGCGCTCATGAAACTTGCCGTGTCCACCGAGGCCCGCGTTGTTGATCAGCACGTCGATCTGCAGGCCTGCTGCTTCTGTCGCCGCGAATACTTTTTGGGCGGCGCCCGGTGCGGCTAGATCGGCAACGATCACCGTCACTGCTATAGGGTACTTCTTTTCGAGTTCCGCCTTCAGTGATTCGAGCGCCTCCTTTCGCCGCGCCACGAGCACGAGGTCTCCGCATTTCGACGCATGTAGTCTGGCGAATGCGGTGCCGATACCGCTCGAGGCACCGGTGATCAGTGCTGTGTTTCCCATGAGGTTCTCCGTCAATAGTCGTGTTGTCTTAACTGGTTTAGGTCTAAGGTACAGCTGGGTCTCCGAGTCGATACCAGCAGGGATTCCGGTCTGCGACACGCTGCCCCCAAAGGGCGCCTTGCCCTGGGAATTTTGCCCGGAAGACGGGTTTGAGATCCGCCACAGCGGCTCCCAGCATCCGTGCGCCTCGAGCAGGGCTCGGGCCTTGTCCTGGTCGGGCTCGGCGAGTTCGGTGAAGTGGCGACGCAATTCTTCCAAGCACCAAACGCGATATTGTGCAGTGCGAATATTGCGGTAGGGCGCGTCCTCGATATCGGCGTCGAAGTGTGTTTGGCCGGCCTTCCACGCTTCTGCGTTGGCGCACAGGTAGGGCAGGTAGGCGGAACCGATCGAGTCCAGGATCGGCCCCCAATCGTCCGGGACGTGATCGAGAACTTCGCCCTGGGTGACACTCGCTCGCGAATTCCAGACGCGCCCGATCCATTCGTAGACGGCGGGCGCGGTGTCCCGCAGGATGGTCGCGCTCACAGGGTCCTGCGAGAAATGCCCGAAAAATGGGCCGAAGAAGCTGAAGTCGACAAGAGTTGGCCGGGTTCCAAGCAGGTAAGGACGCTTCTCGAGAATCCCCGTGAGGTGTTTGAGCGTGCCGAGATAGATACCTTCGACATGATCCCAGGTATCGGCGGAAACGCCGTCGCCGTAGGTGAATACTGCTCGCTGACGATTGATGAGAAAGTATCGTTTTATGAACATTGGGAGTGCTAACGCTATATCGCGGCCAACTAAGTCGATGAGGAGATGGCTCATGTGCTTGGAACCCATTTCGTAGTCCCAGCGGTAGTGCATCGCCGGGCGCCAGAGCCACTCGTCCACGTAGTCCTCTACGAGTCGACTGAAAAAGCCGACCACCGGATCATTAGGTATCACGGCGTAGTTTGGGTAGCGTTCATGTAGCCATGCGATGATTGGCGTGGAGTCGGTGAGCCAGCGACCATCCGCGAGCGAGAGCCCCGGCACCTGCGACACCCCCGTGGGACCTTGCAATGCTGGTGGGGGTAGGTTGAGGCGCTTGTAAGGCAGCTCCATGAAGCGAATCACGGATTCGAGCTTCCTGGTGAAATAAGAGGGCCCCGGGCCATAGAGGGTGAGCGGCACGATCGGATCGGCGTCGGTCTGGTCCGCGCTGGTCGTGTGTTCCGTTCTCGATCCTTTGCTAGTGGTCACTTTCTTCGGTTCTCCAATAGGCGGCCAAGCTCACTTCCTCTTCATGCAGCAATCATGTATTAGCGATGAAAAATGACTAGACCGGGTTTGCTTTGATGAAATCGATAATAATGCGGGAGAGCTCCTCGGGTACATCATCCTGAAGGAAATGTTTAGCACCCTTAATAATTGTATGTGCTTGGTTATTTGCTCCCGGCACTGTTTTTATAAAGCGCTTTTCCGCGCCCTGGGTCACTGGGTCCGAGTCAGCAAATACCGTGATAAACGGCTTTTCGAAAGTTTCCAATACTCGCCACGCCTCGCGATTGGCTGGTATAGCCGGGTCGTCAGGGATAATTGGGACGAGTGATGGGAACTGTCTCGCGCCTGCCATATAGGTGTCGGAGGGAAATGGCGCCGACCAGGCACGATATTCCTCGTCGTCACAATGATTCAAAAACACCTTCATTACATCGGCGGGGTGAAAGTCAATATACTCATCACAGTGTCTTATCCAGTACATAAAACCAGGGCGATCGCCCGGAGGGGCACTGAGTTTTTCGTACACTTCCTGTATAGAAAGTGCAGGTGTGTCTGCGAGTAGCTTTCTGAGCCTGGGAGCCATCTCGCTGGGTATGCCTTTTCCATCAGGCAGGCCGGCGTTTGACTGTATTACGCGGGCAAAACGGTTGCTGTCCTCTGCCACTACACGCAGGCCTATCAGACTACCCCAATCCTGACACATTAATGTGATGCTGTGCAGGTCCAGGATATCAATCAGGTTTTTTACCCACATTACGTGGTTGGCGTAGCTATAGTCTGAGCGATTGACCAGCTTGTCTGATTTTCCGAAGCCGACTAAATCTGGGGCGATAACTCTGTAGCCTGCGGCTACCAGAACTGGGATCATCTTGCGATAGAGATATGACCAGCTAGGTTGGCCGTGTAGACAGAGAATCGTCTCCCCAGTGCCCTCATCCAAATAGTGAACTCGTAAGGGTGTGCCATCACCGGAGTCAATCTCAGCGTAGTGAGATTCGAAGTCGTAATCTTTCAGATTTTCAAATCGTTCCTCAGGAGTTCTAATAATTTCCATGTGTAGTGTTCCTCCTAGTTAATACTTGCGTGGATTTTTGCAAGCGAACCCTGCCGTACATCGCGTTTCATTGCAGCATAAGATTCTGTCGGCAGCTGCAATAGTTCAGTGGCGATTTCGGAGCAGCGTGCGAGCAATTGCTGCGAATCAGTGACTTCATCCAGGTATCCTGGATCAATCGCCAGCTCTGGACTATAGAGGCGTGATTGAATAACCGCAGGTGTGATGTGTCTTTTCGATAACCTGCTATTGACCAACTCATGCCCGAACACTGTAAATGGCAGGCCGATTGCTGTTTCATTGAGACCAATTTTGAAAGGGCCGTTGGCTCCAACTCTGGTATCGCAGCAAAGCAGTAGGAACGCTCCTGCAGCAATGGCATGCCCGCTACAGGCGCCTATTAGCGGCATAGGAAAACCGAATAAGCGATGGAAAAGGGCTGTACCCCGGTTAACGAGAGCCGCACCCTCTGTGCTACCTTTGTTAAGTTCTTTTAGATCAAAACCGCCCGAAAAAATACCTTCTCTGCCCATTAGGATGACCGCCTTTGCCTCGGCTTCAGCTCGGTCCAGAGCTCCATTAAGTTCGTCGAGAAGGTTGTGTCCGACGCCGTTGGCCTTTCCATCATCCAGCGTTACGGTGGCAACCCCGCTGTTGAGTTGATAGCTCATCTTTTGCTCCTAAAGATGACTTGCTCTGGCTTTAGCTCGTTTTCGCCTTACTCCCAATGAGAAAAGCAGGGCTACCAAAACCACGAAGCCCATAATGATTCCGATCAACGTCGGCGCTGCTACTGAGACTGCAATGAAAGA
>CAYWYT010000199.1:0-5204 GCA_964462665.1 uncultured Woeseiaceae bacterium
ACATCGACCAGCGGCTCGCGGAATTCATTGAGTTGATAGGCGTTGACGTAATCGATAATGCCGTCGTTTTCGATTTTGCTGAAACTGGCACGAAGCGCAGTCCGGTCACCCAAGGGAACATTGAACATCGCATCAAGTCCCATGTTGTTGCCTTCGGAGCCAGATGTCTGGCCGTAATCCAGCGAAACTTTCGCATCAAACGCGTCCGCGCTTGGCTTATTGCTTATGTATCTCACCGTGCCGCCGATCGATCCCGATCCGTACAAGGTGCCCTGTGGCCCGCGCAGCACTTCGACTCGCTCGATATCTTTCACCAGGAAGTTCGCAAACAACGGAGTGCTGTCGTAGTACGTTGCAACAGTAGGAACTGCATTCAGCATGATGTCGCCGTTCTGCCCGTTATCAACGTTCAAACCGCGAATTACGATGCTATTCACCGTGCCTGAGTTGCGGTAGCCGCGATCAACGACGGTCACGCCATGCATTGCCCGCAAGACATCGTATTGATCAACCATATTGAAAAGTTCGATTGCATCGCCCGACAGTGCAGAGATGTTGTACGGAATATCGTGCACCGTAGTCTCACGACTGGTTGCCGTCACAATAATCTCTTCGAGCTGCCCGGCTGTGCTTTCCGCCTCTTGGGCTGCTGCCATTGAAGTAGCGCCGGCGATGGCGCCACCGATAGCAAATGCCAATGGTGTCTTGCTGAAAGTCTTAGTCGTTTTCATGGTCTTTGGATTCCCCTGCTCTAAGGCGAGCGATTTTCAGGCGTCAAACTAACTCACAGTTAACGTCTGTCGTAGAACCAGTTTGAGTTCGCAAGCTGGTCCAGATGGATTCAATTCTCAATATTCTTGCCAGGTTTTCGCAGCGCGCCCAAGGCTCTGAGTGCTGCCGAGTCGTAACCATCGCTGTACTGCGGAAACTGAACCTGGCTATCGCGAAAGCTTTTTAATGGCTGACCGAGGTTCTGCCAACCATTCTTCCTAACATCATGTAAATAATTAAGATCAAGCTTTAATGCTATGATTTCTCGACCTTTTCCAGCTTGATAAATGACCTCGCCGCCCGGCCCTGCGACACAGGATTGGCCGACGCCCATCGGTCCGGCTAGATTCACGTCGAAGAAATACACTTGATTCATCGCGCCGTGCGCTCGAATCATGGCGATCTCAGCATCCCTATCGATTGAACTGGTCAAACTGGGGTGCAAGATGACCTCTGCGCCCATCCAGGCCATCGCACGGATCGTCTCGGGGAACCACATGTCGTAGCAATTGGAGATGCCGAAGCGGCCGACGTTCGGCACATCGAAGACTGTAAACTCGCTGCCAGACGTTACGCCTTCTTCATACGGCAACCACGGAAACTGTTTACGGTAGCGGGATACAACGGTTCCGTCCGGAGATATCACCGGGCAGGTGTTGTAAATCAGGTCGCCGTCTGCCTCGAACATCGAGCCTGGAATCAGCCAAATACCGTGTTTGCGGGCCGCCTCGCAGAACAATCCTTCGGTAGGACCCGGAGCAACCTCTGCGTTGGCTTTATTTGTACCGTGCGCATTGAGCTCAGCAAGGAGGATCATGTCCACCCACGGATACCGAGCAACCACAGAATCGATTTCTGCGAGCATTGATGCGGTGTTGTCGCCGTTCTGCGCTTCCAATTGCAGCCCGGCAATAGCAAATGTCGTCATTCCCTACCCCTTTTCGAGCAAGGTAGCGGCGAATCACTAATTTAGATAGGTCCAGTTTGGATCTAGTTACTGGTCCAGATGGCTCTAAAAGCCCGGAATCGTCGTTCTTTTATCGTCGGCCAATCGAATAAAGGCCGAATCGACAATTTGTTTTTCCGCGTTAAAATATTTGATCTTGTCGCCGTCAATGACAATGTAATAGCCCTTCTCATCGCTATAGACCCAATTGTTCCATTTTCGATAGAGGCGATCGCCTTCAATCCGCCAACGTCCGGTATCCCTGTCCTCATTGGCGAAACCGAGCCGACCCTTCATTTCTCCACCCGCGCGGTATTCGATCGTACACGGAGCGCCATATACCTCACGATAGAGCACCGTTGAGTCAGACATCGTCTGTCGCAGATCATCACCCGTCAGCCAGCGCCCTGCCGAGGTATCCAGGTGTTCGACCTGCCCTTTCACGAGCGTACGGATCAGCTGTACCAGACGCTCGACACCGGGCCGGATTTTGTCAACCGTCAGGCTCGTTACCCCCATGCGGAAGCAGTTTTCCGCATTACCAACGACCGAGTAGTAGTGTTCCACCGGCTCGATCAGTATTCCGTGCTTCTCGGCTTCGTAGGTAAGGCTGGCGACGTCGAATTCCTTGGGCGTCCGCACCCAATACGTGGTCCCGCCCACTTCCGGCGAAATTTCCATAGGAATGCCACGCGTGTTGTTGAGCGCATCACGTAGTGCGATCCTGCGCTCTCGAAAAATCCGACCTAAGCGCAACATCAGCCCGTCGTAATGGCCGAGAGATAGAAAATAAGCAGCAGTGCGTTGATTGTTCAGCGGCGGGTGATTCAATATCCTGCGGCGCAGTTGTCGCGCCCGGCGAACAAAGTCTCGATTAGCAACTATGAACCCGAGGCGAATGCCGGGTGCAAGCGCCTTCGAAAAACTAGCCGCGTAAATTACCCGCCCCTCATCGTCCATGCTGCGCAATGCGGGTAGGGGATGGTCGAGGTAGTTGGTCTCACATTCATAGTCATCTTCAACGATGAGAAAATCATGCTGCGACGCAGCTTGTATCAGTGCCTGACGACGTTCAATCGGCATCGTCACCGCGGTAGGGATCTGGTGGCTGGGCGTCACATACACCGCGTCTACCTGCGCCAAATTCTCGTCCACCACTAATCCACTGTGATCGACCGCCAGCGCGGTTATTTTGGAGCCACGCTCATGCAACAGGCTACGAATCTCATAATTGCCTGGTTCTTCGACTCCGACCGTCGTCGTTCCATCGGCCAACAGCTGACTAATCAAATACAAGCTGTTCTGCGTACCCATCGTGATCAGGATTTGATCGGGGTCCGCTTGTATTCCTCGGCGCGTAAGAATTTTCGTGCGGATTTGCTCGATCAACATCGGATCGTCAGCGTCACCGCTACCCGTCGACCAATCATTTGAATCCGCAACGCTCAGCGATAATCTACTCGCTTCACGCCATTCCGCCAATGGGAAAAGAGAGGCATCAAACTTGCCGTCAATGAAGGGGAATGGGTACTGACGCCAGTTTGGCTGGTCATGCACCTCTCGCCACCTTACTGGTAACTCTTTGACGCGTCGTTTCCACGCGGCTGTTTCCGCCTTCGCCGCCGGCGAAAAGTCGTCGCGATGCCCTACCCGCGCTTGCAGCATTTCTGCATTGACGAAAATACCGCTGCGCTGACGGCTAACGAGATATCCGTCCGTAATCAATTGCTGGTAACTGGCCACAACCGTATTTCGTGCAACATCAAGTTGCTGTGCGAGTTTTCGGCTGGATGGCAACTTCATGCCGGGTGCGAAAGACCCGTTCAAAATACCGTCCACGAGCTTCTGCCGAATCTGGTTCTGCAGATTCATAGCTTGCTCTGGATCTATGTAGATGATGGCGTCTTGCAATTGCTATTCCCCCAGGGCCCCAGTGCCAAGCTAGCGCAGATGATGAAGGGCAGGAATATCTACTCGCCCAGAACAGTAAGCGTAATGCTGCGCCGATGCGGCGCGTGCCGGTGCTCCCAAAGATAAATTCCCTGCCAGACGCCAAGATCGCACTTGGAGTCTCTCACTGGCACATGCAGATCATTGTGTGTGAGCACGCTGCGAACGTGTGCCGACATGTCGTCCGGCCCTTCTGCTGTATGCGTGAACATAGGGTCGCCGTCCGGCGTTAAGCGCGCCATGAACGACTCAAGATCATGCATTACGGCAGGATCCGCGTTTTCACACAGCATGAGTGACGCGCTGGTGTGGCGCAGAAAGATATGGCACAGCCCGGTTGCGACACCAGACTGCTTGATTGCATCGACTACCTGATTGGTGAGGTCGTATGTTCCCCGACCTTCCGTCTCGATATGCAGTTCAAGTTGATGCATCAGCCACGTACGGATCGCCATAGCGCAGGCGAATCGTCTTAGTCTTACCAAACCAGGGAATTGAGATGATGTAAATATTGTCGAACTCGTCGCGCTCGATCGCCGGCACATTCTTGCTCGCACCCAAATTGGCAATCAACTCCGGCACAGTATTGCTGTGCCCGACTACGAGAATAACTTTGCCCTTATGTACCTTAAGGATTTCTGCCAGCACCGTTTCTGTATCCGAGCCGTCGTAGATATTGATCGGTAAGTCCAGGCGCTCCGCCAAAGGCTGAGCGGTCTCGGTGGAACGCTTGAGATCGGTGGAATAAATCGCGTCGATTCCCTGCACTACGTCCGCGAACGCCAGCTGTCGCGTCAATTCGGCGACACGTCTTTGTCCCGCTTCGCTTAACGAGGGGTCCGCTTCGTCGTGGCTGGTTTGTTCGGCATGGCGAACGAATATGATCGTTGTGGTCGCTTGCGACTCGAAGAACCACGCAAGGCCAACCGCGATAGCGGTATAGATTACGAAAATCTGGGCGAGACGCTTGTGGCGAGCACGGCGTCGGTCTTGTTCTTTCTGGGTGCGCATGGAGAGCGACTTTACGAGGTTTTGTCCTTCTTGACTACGTGAAACTCACCTTCGATAAATTCGCCGTCTACGCTTGCTGTTGGCTCTGCGTTCCTGGGCATTTGTCGCCTCGCCCACCAGAGACGAATCCCCATAGCGGCGGCGGCAACCAGAACGACTGCACTAAGAGCGAGAAACGCAAAGAACCCCAATACCAGCGACACCGTGATAACAATTGCGCCAACAATAACAACCAGCAGATTAGCCAGCGGGTTTCCACCCGGCGATCCGTTCTTGATGTAAATCTTTTGCAATTCTTCTTCCTCTAAATGTTTATCTTTTTTTTCAACGTCTTACAATCTTTTTCTCGAAACAATATCAATATTTTTCTGATGCCTTGTCACGCTTCAGACCGGCGTATGACAAACGCCTTCAATTCCCTATTGAATACCAGCGCCAAGCCAAGCACAATTCGCGGCGCAAAACCGGACACCGGAGAGGTGGCAGAGTGGTCGAATGCACTGGTCTTGAAAACCAGCAAGGGTTT
>CAYWYT010000200.1:0-2303 GCA_964462665.1 uncultured Woeseiaceae bacterium
ATCATCGAGATCACCCAGATACCGATCGCAGACTAGGGGAGATTCGCTATGGCTATTACACCGCCAAGTGACCGGATCTGGTGGCGTCAACCGATCGCAAAGGTCGAATTAATCTGGATCATCATTGCCTTCACCTGGGGCTTGTTCATGTTCTTCATGATGATCTACTGGCACGGAGCCGGGGAACAAAACCTCTCAAACGAAGCTTATAAGATCAAACCGGCACGATTTGCTGAGCACGCTCAGGAAATGATCGATGCATACACTGTCGGCAATGAAGCTGGCTTTCCTATTGTTCATCCACCACCGGGCAGCGACGTTTACCTGATCGCACGCTTGTGGCAATGGTGGCCGATTTTGGAGCTGGAAAAAGACCAGACCTACCGAGTGCATATGTCATCGATGGACTGGCAACACGGTTTTTCTCTACAACCGGTCAACATCAATGTTCAGGTTCACCCCGGTTACGACATGGTCGTAACCATGAAACCCAATCAGGCCGGCGAGTTCGGCATTGTCTGTAACGAATTCTGCGGGATCGGCCACCACATGATGGTAGGCAAGATCTACGTCGTAGAGTAGGGAGACTGCCGCAATGAGCTCACTGATTGATTTTCGTACCTGCCCCACTACGGGCCTCCGTGTCGACCGCACAGCGGAAAAACTGATTAAAGCGAATGCTGTTGTCGCCGTCGTATTCCTCGCCGTCGGCGGACTATTCGGCCTAATGATTGCGCTAACACGCTGGCCGGCGGTGCACCTTCTTCCGGCCGACTGGTTCTATCTTGTGTTAACAGCACACGGCTTTGACGTGCTTCTCGTGTGGATCATGTTTTTTGAAATAGCCATACTGTATTTCGCATCGGCAATTTTGCTGAACTCGAGGCTCGCAGGACCGCGCTGGGCATGGACCGGTTTCGGCATGATGTTGGTGGGTGCGTTGATCACCAATGTCGTGGTTTTACAGGGCCAATCCAGTGTCATGTTCACGTCCTATGTGCCGATGCAGGCCGAACCAGGGTTCTACCTGGGGATAATTCTGTTTGCGGTCGGCGCGTTAATCGGCTGTGGCGTTTTCTTTGGCACACTGGTCATCGCAAAACGAGAGAAAACCTACGAAGGATCTGTCCCGCTAGTGACGTTTGGCGCACTGACCGCGGCGATCATTGCGGTTTTCACAATCGCTTCGGGTGCCATCATTCTCATACCCACGTTCCTGTGGTCGCTCGGTCTGGTCAGTCATATCGACCCGATTGTTTACAAAACAATCTGGTGGGCTATGGGCCACTCATCGCAGCAGATTAACGTCGCGGCGCATGTATCTGTCTGGTACGCGATTGCCGCCCTGACGTTTGGCGCCAAGCCGTTATCCGAGAAGGTCAGCCGTATGGCCTTCCTGATGTATATCCTGTTTTTACAACTCGCCAGCGCGCATCACCTGCTGGTTGAACCCGGACTGAGCTCGGAATTCAAAATCTTCAATACCAGCTACGCCATGTATCTCGCGGTGTTGGGAAGTATGGTTCACGGCATGACGGTGCCAGGTTCAATCGAGGTAGCGCAGCGGGCACGCGGCTACACCAAAGGCATGTTCGAATGGCTGCGCAAAGCGCCGTGGTCGAATCCTGCGTTCGCCGGCATGTTTATGTCGCTGGTGTTCTTTGGCTTCCTCGGTGGCATTTCCGGCGTCGTGATGGGCACAGAGCAGATTAACCTGATCATGCACAACACGGTGTACGTGCCTGGTCACTTCCACGCCACCGTTGTTGCCGGTACTACGCTCGCATTTATGGCAATGACCTACCTGTTGATTCCGCTCATATTCCGGCGTGAACTGGCTATGAGAAAACTGGCGAGTTGGCAGCCGTACGTATTCGGCATCGGCGTTGCGGGCATCTCGGTATTCATGATGGGTGCCGGTACCCTGGGTGTCGCGCGGCGTCACTGGGACATGACTTTTGCTGATGCACAACTGCCATTCGACTATCCAGCTGCTGCCTACCTGATGATGGGACTGAATGGAATTTTCGCCATCATGGCCGCGATTGGCGGGCTGATGTACGTTGTTATTGTCGTGCGCTCGGTATTCTTTGGCAGAAAACTTGCTGAGGATGAAAAACCCGATTATCCGGAAGTACCACCGCAAGCTGAGGTCGTCAGTCATTACGGTAGCGCTGAGAAGCTACATATCCCGGGCACGGTCTTCCTGGTTGGCATCTTCTTCACGGCCTTCGTGCTGTACTACTTCGTTAACTGGAAGTACTTGTCTGAAGTCTGGCCGCTCAGCTAGGCGCACGGACACA
>CAYWYT010000200.1:2403-5169 GCA_964462665.1 uncultured Woeseiaceae bacterium
ATGCGTATTTATGCATCCAGTCGTCGCATTGATGAAACGCACTGGCATTTCCTGAGCGGTGATGCACAATCAATTGAGGCTATCACCAGCGATCTCGGATTTGCGTTTATCGCCAGTGCTAAGGGCTTCGATCATCTTTCGCAAACCACTATTGTTGACGCGAACGGTAACATCTACCGACAAGTGTACGGACAGGATTTTGATGCGCCGGCACTCGTCGAACCACTTAAGGAACTGATATTTGATACACCTCGAGCAGCTGGCGTCATCGAACACTGGGTCGATACATTTCGATTCTTCTGCACCGTTTATGACCCGAACAGTGGTCGCTATCTCTTCGACTATTCGATTTTCATGACCATTCTTGTCGGCCTCATATGCCTCGGTGCAATCCTCTTCTTTATACTGCATGAATGGCGGCGTTCAGTTTGAAGCGGCTCATCGCTCTGCTTTTCGCACGTGCTGATGCCGTATTCAATTGGAGTTTCGGCCAGCGCCTGAATCCTCTGGTGTGCCTTGGCTCGCTCGGATGGTTTTTCTTCTGGATAGTCGCCGGGTCCGGCATCTATCTCTACATGTTCTTCGATACCGGCGTGACCGATGCTTACGCGTCAGTCGAGTACATGACTAATGTGCAATGGTATGCCGCTGGCGTAATGCGAAGTCTGCATCGCTATGCATCGGACGCGCTCGTGCTGGTCGTGCTGATACACATGCTGCGGGAATTTTCGTTGGATCGAATGCGCGGCAAACGATTTTTCGCATGGATCACCGGTATCGTGACGCTGGGTTTTGTCTATGCCTGCGGAATCACCGGTTATTGGCTGGTTTGGGACACGCTCGCCCAAATGATTGCGATCTCGACCGCAGAGTGGCTCGACGCCCTGCCCTTTTTCGGCGAGCCTATTGCCAACAATTTCCTCAACAGCACTACGCTGAGTGGCCGCTTTTTCACGCTGATGGTGTTCATGCACATCTTCGCGCCGCTGTTTATGTTGCTGTTGATGTGGGTGCATATTCAGCGGCATTCGCAAGCCAAGGTAAATCCGCCAAAACCACTGATGTACGGCACGGTCGCAATGCTGATGGCGCTATCACTACTTTATCCGGCCACCAGCCAGGGCCCGGCTGATCTGGATGTTGTCCCTGCGAACGTTGGCCTGGATTGGTTTTACCTCGCCGGTTATCCATTGCTCGACATCATACCCGGCGGCACGCTTTGGCTGATCGTCATTGGTGCCTTCGTATTGCTCGCATTATTGCCGTGGATGCCACCGGCCAAGTCCGTCAAAGCAGCGGTCGTTAGTCTGGAAAACTGTAATGGCTGCGCGCGCTGTTTCGACGACTGCCCGTTTAGCGCAGTCACCATGGCACCGCGTAGTGATGGCATGGCCTATTCGACTGAGGCGGTGGTCAACGTCGACAACTGCGTTAGTTGCGGTATTTGTGTTGGTGCTTGCCCGACGGCAACGCCATTTCGCCGCGCGACTGCGATCGTTCCCGGTATAGAGCTGCCCGAGCACCCCATTTCTGAGCTACGTGAACGATCACTCGCCGCTGCCTCGAAAATCGAAGGAGACACTAGAGTACTTGTGTACGCCTGCGAGAGATCGGAAGCTGAATCGCTGAACAGCGGGAATGTGGCCGTAGTGACGGTGCCGTGTGTGGGGATGTTGCCTCCGTCGTTCATCGATTTCGCGCTTTCAAGGGATCTGAGCGATGGCGTGATGCTTGCCGGGTGCGCTGAGGAGGCCTGCTATAACCGTCTGGGTAATACCTGGACCCAACAGCGTATCGATGCTGAGCGCGACCCGTATCTGCGCAAACGTGTACCGCGAGAACGACTCGCCACAAGCTGGTTACCGAAAAAAAGCAGACAGCGACAGCGTGCTATCGATGAATTCGTAACTTCGCTTCAGGACCTGCCACCGATGCAAAGGCGCAGGAGGTCTGAACGTGAATAGTTTATTTCGCTATTTCGTACAATTCGCGGCATTTGCGGCGTTTGCTGTCTTTCTCGGCTATTTTTCAAGTTCGCCGCCGTTTCAGTACGCTCGAGCAGAATCGGCGGTCGTCAAGCTGTCACTAAGCCACGCTACCGATCGAGTCGCACCCTGTGTGTTGCTAACGCCCGCAGAGATCGCGGCGCTGGCTCCAAACATGCGTCGCACTGAAAGCTGCGAACGCGAGCGACTGCCCCTTGCTCTTGAGTTGGATGTGGATGGGCAGCGTGTACTTGCGATGCAGGCAACGCCCGCAGGGATTTGGGGCGACGGGCCGGCTTCCGTTTACCAACGCTTCGATCTGCCGCCAGGACAATATCAAATGGCCGTCAGACTACGTGATACAGCACGCGCAGACGGATGGGACTACACTCATGTTGAGGATGTAAATCTAATCGCAGGGCGTTACCTGACTATTACATTCAAAGCGGAAACCGGAGGCTTCAAAATTCGATGAGCCTTATCAACTGGAAAGAAGAATTCAGCGTCGGGGTCGCCGAAGTCGATCACGAACACCAGGAGTTGATTGAGTCAATCAACAACCTGCATCGATCTGTGCAGGAAGGCGTTACGCGCAAACAAGTCATAGAAGGCCTGGGTGGCATTTATGCACAGATTGCGTCGCACTTTGCGCTTGAGGAAAAATTTATGCGCAACTCACGTTATCCCGCCTACAACGATCACAAGACCGACCACGAGGCGCTGCTTGATGATCTGCGTGACATCATGGATGAGGTTGAAGACGACGGCGAATTCGACGAAC
>CAYWYT010000201.1:0-5148 GCA_964462665.1 uncultured Woeseiaceae bacterium
ATCGATACGGTCATCACGGTTTGCGACAACGCGGCGGGCGAGTCGTGTCCCGTGTGGAAGGGTAGTCCGGTTACACTTCACTGGGGCTTGCCTGATCCGGCGGCAATTGAAGACGATGCTGCCAGGGCAGAGGCATTCGAAGCAATTTATGCGGACTTAAGTGAAAGAATCGCCGAGTTTCTTAAGGATTTGGAATAAGGACGAGGTCCGCTGTCGCCGGATCAACGTTATCGTAAGAGAGATATTCAAGCACGTCGCCAAGAGTCGTAGTCAAGGCCACAGGCCCGGCAATGACTGTCTTCTCATTGGCAATCGTCAAATAGAATTCGAGATCGCTGTTCTCGATATTCGCACTGACCGGTGTACCGGTGGGTGTAATATTAAAAAAGCGCGGGAACACATCTTCGATATCAGTGCCCGCTTCGACAATATAAAGGTCGACAAAAGGGTGGTTAACCGCAGTATGAATAAAGGTAAATTTGACCAGCGTTTCTACCGATCGTCGATCCGAAATGCGGATGAATGAATTCAGAGCGCCCGCTTCTCCAATAATGTACAGCTGATTTCGCGTTCCTGGGAATACAGAGCCAACGCCCTCAAATAATATGGAACCGACATTTCCGACCGAGGTGTAGGTATAGGTGTAGCTGCCATCCGCCAAATCGATATCACCACTGACATCGCGATACGCGTGATTTGTCAGGATCTGATCCAGCAATAATTCATCAGTATAGACGTCGGAAGGATCCAGAGCCGCAGATGCATGCAAGAAACGAATTGTTGGAAGGACATCTGCGTCAGCAAGAGTGGATACTCCGCCAGTGTCGTTCAGAATGCGTACCGCAAGTGGCCCAGGGTCATTCGCCGTACTATCAAAAACCGTAATTATGAAGCCGATCTGAGCAGTCGGATTAACAGTATTGGACGTGAACAGGATGTCATTAGGATCGCCGGCCGTCGTAATTGTATAAACGAATTCGCCTGCGGTGTAGTCGATCGCCGGCAATAGTTCGCCGAATACAAGGGTGCCTGCTTCCTGACCCACGACCGGCGGTGTTCCGGGCGCTGCAAAATAAACGTCTATCGGACCGAGGGATTCGGCGGTGTGAGCGAAGCGCGCCTGAAAAGTGGTTTCTGTTCCTTGCCAGTCCCGAACTACTTCATCCCAGACAATAATCGTCGGGGCGACCAGATCCCCCGTAATTACAAAAGTGTACTCGTGATCCGTCTCGACATTAACGGTCGAGCTGGCGATTCTCTGCTGTAGAACGCCGTCCGGAAATACCGCTTCAAAATTGAAGGTGTATACGAGATTGTCATACAGAAATCTATTGGAGGCGGTAGAGTATTCAACCGTCGCTAATGAGCGCTCTTCGATCAAAAACAAAATAGACGGCGAGGTAGGAATGGCATTGATAGCTCGAACGCTTCCCTCGCCCGTCGCGACGGGGCGCTTTGATTCGCCCGTGCAGGCGCTAAGTAGTAACGCTGCGATACAGCCAACTATGAGTAATGTCTTTCTCATTTAATTCTTATTCCAGGCCGCAAATCGACTTAACTTCGAGAAATTCTTCCAAACCATGGCTGCCCCATTCGCGACCATTACCAGACTGCTTATAGCCACCGAACGGCGCTCCGGCGTCCAGGCTGGCGTTGTTGATGTGCACCATCCCGGTCCGCAGGCGCGACGCAACACGGCGCGCATGCTCCATATCGGTTGAAGAGACGTAGCTGGCCAGTCCATACGGCGTGTCGTTCGCGATGCGTATCGCGTCCTCGTCGTCTGCGTAAGGAATGATGGAAACGACCGGGCCAAAAATTTCTTCGACGGCAATTGTCATCTCATTATTGACATTCGCGAACACGGTTGGTTTCACGTAATAGCCCTTGTCGAGGCCGTCGGGCCTGCCGACACCGCCAGCGGCAAGCGTTGCGCCTTCATCAATGCCGGCTTGAATCAATCCCTGCACCTTGTTCCATTGCAGTTCAGAAACCAGCGGCCCAACTTCGACGCCTTCACCGCGTGGATCGCCAACGACGGTCGCGTTGGCTACGGATGCAGCGATAGCCGCTGCTTCGTCCATGCGATCTTTCGGTACCAACATACGTGACGGTGCGTCGCAGGATTGACCGGTGTTGAAAAACACTTCTGCCGCGCCGGCTTTGACTGCTGCTTCGAAGTCGGCGTCGTCGAGCAGAATATTCGGAGACTTGCCGCCAAGTTCCTGTGCAACGCGTTTTACCGTCGGCGCCGCATTTTGAGCGACCAGGATTCCGGCGCGCGTTGAGCCCGTGAAGGAAACCATGTCGATGTCCGGGTGCACGCTTAGTGCTGTACCAACACCCGGTCCGTCGCCATTGATGAGGTTGAAGACACCTGCGGGTACGCCCGCGGCATCCAGAATCTCTGCGAATATATAGGCGTCAAATGGTGCGATTTCGCTAGGCTTCAGCACCATCGTGCAGCCAGCGGCCAGAGCAGGGGCTACTTTTACCGCAATCTGATTCTGTGGCCAGTTCCAGGGGGTAATCAGACCGCATACGCCGATTGGCTCTTTGACAATCAGGGTAGAGCGGCTATGGCTTTCAAATTCGATGCTCTTCAGGGCGCGAATTGCCGCCTTGATATGTTGTACGCCACTAGCAGCCTGAGCTTTGGTGGCGACTTCCCACGGTGCGCCCATTTCATCCATGATGGCTTCCGCTACATCGTCGAAGCGCTTGAGGTATTCGTCGAGAATGGCCTGCAGGAGATCCACGCGCTCATCGCGAGTGGTTTGGGAATAAGTTTCGAAGGACCGTTTCGCTGCTGCGACGGCGATATCGACATCGGCAGCTGATCCAAGGCTGATTTGCCCGCAGACCTCTTCCGTAGCCGGATTAATGACGTCCAGAGAATTTGGGGTTATTGGGTCGACCCACTTCCCATCAATATAGAATTGCAGCATTTCACGCATGGTTTTTCCTTGGTTTGGTCCCTGCAGCGAGCCGCGAATCATAGCGTAAATTGAGGGTTACCGGGCGCTTTCAGAATGCGCTATTATCAGATCGTCTGCGACGAGTAAAATACACATAAAAACAAAAGGTTACGGACCCGGTTCATGTTGCCACTAAATGACATCGTTCATCTTGCTATCACTGGAATTGCGCAGGGCTGTGCCTATGGCCTGATCGCGCTCGGTTTTGTGCTGATTTACAAGGCGACTGAGGTTGTAAATTTCGCTCACGGCGAATTCATGATGTTGGGCGCATTTACTGTCCTGGCGTTCTCCGAGGCCCTGGGTTGGGGTTTCTGGCCCGCATTCGTTTTGGGCTGCCTGACGATCGCTGCCGTTGGCTATCTGGTCGACGCCCTGATTATGCGCCGAATTATTGGCGAGTCGCAGGCGAGCGTGTTTATTCTCACTGTAGCGTTCGGCTTCATTTTTCGAGCCATGGCCGGGATGATATTCGGCTGGAATACGCAATCGCTCGACACCCCGTTCGACGGCAAGATCGCAATTGGCAATGTGGTTGAAGTGAATACCGACCGCATCGCGATTATTGTTGCTACCGCTATTCTGGTTGCGGTTATCTATCTGTTTTTTAGCCGTACCCGCTACGGCGTGGCTATGCAGGCTGCGTCGCAAAATCAGCTTGCCGCCTATTACATGGGGATACCCGTTAAACGACTGGTCTCGTATACATGGGCCATCGGTGCCTTTATCGCTGCTGCGGCAGGTGCGTTGCTTGCGCCGGTCACGCAAGTCGATACAACGATCGGCATGCTCGGGATCAAGGCACTTGCAGGCGCGATTGTTGGCGGATTCGGCTCAATTCCAGGTGCGCTGCTGGGTTGTCTGTTGATAGGCGTCATCGAGCCTTTCGCTGATTACTATCTGCCGGGCATCAAGGGCGTGTCCGCCTACGTTGTCATGCTCATTGTTTTGTTCGTGAGACCGGAAGGTCTCATCGTTCAGACCTACCAGAAGAAGGTCTAAGCGATGCAGTATCTCTTCAAAACAAAGTACAACGACGACATACGTTTCCTGGCGAAGACCGGCGAGAAAGTTCGCGTTGCGATAGTCGCTGCGTGTTTACTGGTGGCGCCGATGTTGCTGCAAGATTACTACCTCGCTGAACTGGGCTTGATGCTCGTGTACGCGATCGCAGGCATTGGTCTTATGATTCTTACGGGCCATACCGGTCAGGTAAGCTTCGGTCACGCAGCGTTTCTTGGTATTGGCGCCTATACGCACTCGGTGCTGTTATCACACGGTGTCCCTTTTCTGCTGGCGATCCCGATAACGGTGTTACTGACAGGTGTCATCGGCATGCTGATCGGTCGTTCCGCCTCGAAGATGCATGGCTTTTATCTGGCAATCGCCACGCTCGCATTCGGCATATTGATCGAAACGGTATTCGGCGAATGGGATTCTGTGACGGGCGGGCATTCCGGCATGGTGGTTCCTGGGGTGCAGATTTTCGGCGTCTCGTTGTCGCAGGCGTGGCAACAGTATTATCTGGATCTGGTTTTCGCAGTCCTGGTGATCTGGGGAGCATCCAATCTATTTCGCACGCCGACAGGTCGCTCGTTTCTGTCTGTGCGTGATTCGGAATTATCGGCGCGTTGTCTTGGTGTAAATGTGGAGTGGGTGAAGATCCAGTCCTTTGGCGTCAGCGCCGCTATCACGGGCTTGGCCGGAGCTCTTCTGGCACACCACCTGACCTATTTAGTACCGGAGGTTTTCGGTGTGCTCGAGTCATTGAAGCTCATGTTAATGATCGTGGTCGGCGGCCTCGGCAGTATTCTCGGTGCGATTCTCGGTGCGGTTTTTATCTCGCTTTTGCCGGTTGCGCTTAGTTTTCTGAAAGATGTGTTACCAGCATCGTTGGGACAAACGGCAGGGCTTGAACCTCTTATGTTTGGCTTGATCATTGTGATTGTCATTGTGTTTGAGCCACTCGGGATTTATGGCCGCTGGATGAAGCTGCGGTTCTTTTTCGAGACGTTTCCCTATTACCGCAAATCATCATTCGTGCGACAGAAGACCTATCTGAAAACGGAGCGCATGCGATGACCGTCGCGCAGACCCTTTCAGTGCGGAATCTGTCGATCATGTTCGGCGGTGTGCACGCGGTTGAGGATGTATCTTTTGACGTCGAGCC
>CAYWYT010000202.1:0-5113 GCA_964462665.1 uncultured Woeseiaceae bacterium
AAATGGCTGAGAGCATCATCGCCACAGCGGCGTTGGCGAACATGAAGACCCACGTACTGATTACCGACATGAATGAAATACTTGGGCGAAATGCGGGTAATGCGCTCGAGATTGCTGAAGCCGTGCAATACCTGAAGAACGAAAACCGTGAGCCGCGTCTTGATGCGGTGACCTTGGGTCTGTGTGCCGAGATGCTGGTCGTTTCCGGCATCGAAGCGGATCGTGACAAAGCGATGATTAAGGTCGACGCGGCTGTGACCAGCGGACGGGCATTGGAGATTTTCGCCAAAATGGTTGCCGCGCTAGGCGGGCCAAGCGACTTTGTTGAGAACCCTGACAAACACCTGGCCGCTGCACCCGTCGTTCGACCTATTCATGGCGACGGTATATTGGTCGGTATCGATGCGTTTGCGGTCGGCAACGCGATCATCGAGCTCGGCGGCGGTCGGCGTAAGGTTGGTGAAGCGCTGGACATGTCGGTCGGCTTCAGTCAATTCGCGTCTCTGGGTACTCCGCTGGATCAGAATACGCCATTGGCGATAGTGCATGCGGCCAGCGATGCTGATGCTGACAGGGTTGAGGCACTGGTACTGAACGCCTGCAAGACGGGTGCCGAAGCGCCGGCTGCAAACCCCGTCATTGCTGAGATACTGACGGGAAAGAGCTAAGCACTGTAAGCCCCCTATACGGTAGACTTGGGGTCCGCAAAAACAAGAAAAATAAAAAAAGGTGGGGGCCAGTATGGGGAATTACATCGGAATTCTCGGCGTTGTGGTTATATTGGGTATCGCATACGCGTTTTCCAGTAATCGCAAAGCAATCAACTTGCGTGTCGTCGGTGCCGCACTCGCACTGCAGGCCGCGATAGCTGCATTCGTGCTGTATTTCGATTGGGGCCGCAATGCAATCCAGTTTCTCAGTAACGGTGTCCTCGCGATAATCGGCTATTCGAGAGCCGGTATCGACATGGTCTTCGGACCGCTAGCCGATATTTTCATTCCTACTCGTGGTTTGCTGGCGACCGAGTACGGTTCCGAATCGGTGGTCGCGGGCTCCGACGGAATGGTTGCTTTCAGTTTTGCGATTAACGTCTTGCCGATCATCATCTTCTTTGCCGCTCTCATGTCCGTTCTTTACCACCTGCGGGTCATGGAATGGATAGTCAAAATTGTCGGCGGCGGACTGCGCCGTATCATCGGTACCGGGGCGGTTGAGTCGATGAATGCGGCGGCCAATATTTTTGTCGGCCAGACCGAGGCGCCGCTGGTTGTGAAGCCGTATCTCAGGGGGCTCACGGAGCCACAGTTCTTCGCCGTAATGGTATCGGGCCTGGCCTCAATTGCCGGTACCGTCCTTGCCGGTTACGTGCTCATGGGCGCGAATATTAATTACCTTCTGGCAGCAGCGTTCATGGCGGCGCCGGGCGGCCTGCTAATGGCAAAAATAATTATGCCGGACGCCGAGCCGGTCCCCGAGGGCGGGCATGAGAAGCTCGTCATGGAGCGTAGCCAGCACGGCAATGTCATTCTTGCAGCTGCTTCCGGTACTTCCGACGGCTTGCGACTTTCCGTCAACATCGGCGCGATGCTTATAGCGTTCGTCGCCCTGATCGCATTGTTCAATGGTCTTATCGGTGGGCTTTTCGGTTTGCTTGGGATCGACGGCGTTACCCTGCAGTCGATTCTCGGAAAAGTTTTCCAGCCGCTGATGTATTTGCTGAGCGTGCCATGGGCTGAAGCCGAAGCGGCCGGCGCATTATTTGGCGAAAAACTAATTCTCAATGAGTTCGTAGCGTTCTCGCACCTGGACGCCTATCTCGCGGGCATGAGCCCGAGAACAGTTGCGGTCGTGACATTCTCGTTGTGCGGGTTCGCAAACCTTTCGTCAATCGCGATTTTGCTGGGCGGGCTAGGCGTGCTTGTTCCGGAGAAGAAAGAGCTCATCGGACGGTTCGGTATGAAATGTGTTCTGGCTGCGTCTTTGTCGAACCTGATGAGTGCGGCGCTTGCCGGACTACTGCTGACGTTTTAGATAATGGCACGCAAAATAATTCTCGACTGCGACCCAGGGCAGGATGATGCCGTTGCTTTGCTGCTGGCGTTTGCATCACCGGATGAACTTGAGGTGCTCGGCGTCACGACGGTAGGCGGTAACGTCCCGCTCAGCCTTACCCAGCGTAATGCACGCATGATGTGTGATCTTGCCGGCAAGCAGGATGTACCCGTGCATGCAGGTTGTGCAGAGCCGCTGGTCCGGCCCCTGATTACAGCGGAAGCTATTCACGGACAAACTGGTATTAACGGTATTGATGTATTTGAACCGCAAACGCCGTTGCGGCCTGAGCATGCCGTTGATTTTATTATCGAGACTTTACTGGCAGCCGACGAAGCGTCCGTAACACTGGTGCCGACCGGGCCACTCACCAATATCGCTACTGCGATCCGTCGCGAACCGGCAATTCTTTCCCACGTCGAAGAGATCGTGATCATGGGCGGGGCGATGCGTGAAGGTGGCAACCGAACACCATCCGCGGAATTTAATATTATCGTTGACCCGCAAGCCGCAGACATCGTTTTTCGCTGCGGCCGACCGATTACGGCGATGGGTCTGGATGTAACACATCAGGTCTTGTCGACTGTTGATCGGGTTGAACGAATAAAGGCCTTAGGCAATCGAGTTGCAATAGAGACTGCCGCGATGCTGAGCTTTTTTGATCGCTATGACACAGTCAAATATACATCCAAAGGCGCACCTCTACATGACCCCTGCACGATCGCCTGGTTGCTTAAGCCCGGTTTGTTTGAGGGCAAGGATTGCAATATTACGATTGAGACAGAGTCCGAGCTGACCATGGGGCATACGGCCGTCGATTTCTGGCATGTGACTGACAAGCCTATCAACACAACCTGGATATATTCAATTGATACCGACGGTTTCTATGACCTGTTAGTCGAACGGCTCGCTCGTTATGGATGTCCTGTATGACGTCGGTAGTCGTTATCGGCTCGGTTAATCTGGATATTGTTGCCGTGGTCGATCGCTTGCCGGCGCCGGGAGAGACCGTTACCGGCGCTGAGCTAAACCATTACCCAGGCGGGAAGGGTGCCAATCAGGCGTTGGCGGCTGCACGTCTTGGCGCTGATGTCTGCCTGCTGGCACACGTTGGCCAGGATCCCGAAGCAGACGAAGCATTGGTGCTGTTGCGTGCGGGCGGCGTGGACCTGGATGGCTGCGTTGCTGTCGACAGCGCACCCACTGGTGTTGCTCTTATTTCCGTCGCCAAGTCGGGAGAAAACCAAATCGTCGTCGCGCCCGGTGCCAATCGTACATTGTCTCCGGAGTCCCTGAAAATTCCTGCTGCCGACGCGCTGCTTTGTCAGCTCGAAGTACCAACAGAGACAATTGCTTACGCCGCGGCCAATTTCGACGGTTTCTTTTGCGTCAATCTTGCGCCGGCTCGACATGTTGATGTCACCGTACTGCAACGTGCCGATCTCGTAATAGTGAATGAAACCGAGTCAGCGTGGTACGGCGATAGTCTGTCCGCCTGTCATGGAATGATCGCCACGACGTTTGGTGCTGCTGGAGCGGTGCTTAGTAAGGACGGCATTGATCTGGCGCGCGTGAAGCCGCCGCGAGTCGAGGCGCTGGATACCGTCGCTGCGGGCGATACTTTCTCAGCTGCACTTACCGTCGCGTTGGTGGAAGGTCAGAGTCCTGAGGATGCGCTCAGTTTTGCCTGCGCCGCTGGTGCAATGACAGCGACGCGTATGGGTGCGCAGCCATCGCTGCCCACTCGCGAAGAGGTGCTGGCGTTACAGATGGAATGAAGAGGGCAGCAATTCGTCCATCGAATACGTGTGCCACTCATCGTCATTATCTTTGAAGACAATTCGCGTTTTCTTATCTGAGAATTCATGGATGCGCTGTCGACATCCACCGCAAGGTGGGCAAGCTCGCGTCTTATCGCCACCGCCTGCAACAGCTATTGTCGCTATGCGTTGACCGCCTGCAGCGACCATCGCAGATATTGCGCCAGCCTCAGCGCAGCTTCCTTGCGGATAGGCCGCATTCTCAACATTGCAGCCGACATGCACATTGCCATTCTCATCAATAATGGCCGCGCCTACCTGAAACTCTGAGTACGGGCAGTAGGCCATCTCGCGAACAGCGCGAGCGGCGTCGAGTAGTTGCTCATCGTTCATTAGTCATCCTTTCGGGCCTGAAGGCCTGACTACGTCTTGCGCATTGGATTGTTCGGGTGCGTCGTCCAGTTCGCAACCTCATTAGAGATCGGCTTGCCGGTACGCGCATCGATGCCCTCAGTCATGGGCACCATCGTAATGCAGTTGTCGACCGGGCAAACGCTGACACAAAGATTGCAGCCAACACATTCGTCATCGATAACCTCGAAGCGCCGTTCGCCGTTTACTGTATTCGTTATCGCCTGATGCGATGTGTCCTCGCAAACGATGTGACAGCGACCACACTTGATACAAAGATCCTGATCAATGACCGCCTTCGATACATGATTGAGATTCAGGTACTGCCAGTCGGTCACACTTGGCGTTGCTTTGCCAACCAGTTCGGCAACGGAGCTCATGCCCTTGTCATCGAGAAACATACTGAGGCCGTCGGTCAGATCATCAATAATCTTGAAGCCGTAGACCATCGCCGCCGTACACACCTGTACGTTGGATGCGCCCAGAGCGAGGAAGTCGACTGCATCACGCCAGTCCGTTATTCCACCGATACCGGAGATCGGGAGCTTCGCGGTTTCTGCATTACGCGCAATCTCGGCGACCATGTTGAGAGCGATCGGCTTAACCGCTTCGCCGCAATAGCCGCCATGCGTACCCATGCCATCCGTCGTCGGGAACATAGTCAGCGTGTCGTAGTCCACACGCATGATGGAATTGATGGTGTTAATCAGCGAGACGGCATCGGCGTTCGCTTTCAGTGCGGCTTCTGCTGTAAGCACGATATTGGTGACATTGGGCGTCAACTTGACGATGACCGGAATGGTGGCGACCTTCTTGCACCATTCTGTAGTCATCTGCACATACTCAGGAACCTGTCCTACCGCCGCGCCCATGCCACGTTCGGACATGCC
>CAYWYT010000203.1:0-5082 GCA_964462665.1 uncultured Woeseiaceae bacterium
CGCCGCCGAATGTCGTGAGCACAGCGAAGCTGAGCGCCAGGAAAGGAACGATCGATAGCAAAGTCGTATAGACGAGGCTCATGGAGCGCATCATCAAACCACCAGCAAACATGTCGCGGATCAGGGCAACCACGTAGCGCAGTACGACGGCGAGGGTGCGCCCCAGTATGCCGTGGGCATACAGCATGTCGCTCCAGATGAGCTGATCAAATCGTTCGCGAAGCTTGGCAATCATAGAGTCGTAGTATAGGCGATCAGCCGAACAGGCGGGTGAAAGCGTCCTGGTACTTCTCGGCGGTACGCTGCAGAATTTCTGCCGGTAATGTCGGTCCGGGCGCAGTCTTGTCCCAGTCCAGCGTGTCGAGATAGTCGCGCACAAACTGTTTGTCGAAGCTCGGCGGGCTGCTACCGACCTGATACTGGTCTACCGGCCAGAATCGTGATGAGTCTGGTGTTAACACCTCATCGATCAGATATAAGCGGCCTTCGTCGTCGAGGCCGAATTCGAACTTTGTGTCCGCAATGATAATGCCGCGCTGCAGCGCATAAGCGGCGGCTCGATCGTAAATCGCAATCGACAAATCGCGCACGCGTATCGCGAGTTTCTCACCGATGAGAGCGACCACCGCATCGAAGCTAATGTTCTCGTCGTGATCGCCAGCCTCAGCTTTGCTGGCCGGCGTAAACATCGTATGTGGCAGTTTTTGGGCCTGTTGCATGCCGTCCGGTAGTTCGATTCCGGAGGTCCGACCCGTTTTCTGATAATCGCGCCAGCCCGAGCCGATCAGGTAGCCGCGCACAACGGCTTCGATCGGCAGTGGCTTAAGTCGTTTTACAACCAATGCCCGGTCGCGAAGGGTCTCTTCTACAGCGGGATCTGCGACGACGTCAGCGACGCTGAGCTCGGTAAGTTGGTTGTCGACCAGGTCCGCCATCATGCGGAACCAGCGCAGCGAAATGCTCGTCAGAACACTGCCCTTCATCGGTACCGGATCCGGCAATACGACGTCATAGGCGGACAATCGATCAGTCGTAACGATCAGCAGATGCTTCTCGTCGACGCTGTATATATCCCGCACCTTGCCGCGCCCGATCAGGGGCAGGTTCGGAATATTCGAATTGAACTGTGCAATAGCCGAATTCATGACACGGATGATTACCGTTGCGATAGGATTACGCAACGATTTCTCTCGAGGCTCTCGATTGTATTGGGGCAAAATCATCGGCACCCTGGCCGGGGCAGTAACTCTAAAACCCTGGTTCGTATTACTTGGTTTGTTTCTCGGTCACCAATTTGACCGCGGATTTGCCGCGCGCTATCGCGATTTCGAATTCCAGGGGAAACCGGTCGGTCGGCTACCGGAAGAATACGTGCGGCCGCTGTTTCAGGCGATGGGTCATGTCGCCAAATCGGACGGACGCGTCAGCGCAGAAGAAATTCGTGCCACTCGCACTGTCATGCACCGTCTCGAACTTGGGCCGGCACGAGTTCGCAATGCGATGCATTGGTTTGAGGAGGGCAAGCGCGCCGAGTATCCCTTGCTGCAAACCATGCGCCACACGCGCCGTTTAGCGGCGCGTAATCCGGAACTGCGTTTGTTGTTCGTACGGTTGCTGCTCGAAGTTGCTCTGGCGAAAGACGGCATGAAGCAACAGGAGCGGGCACTGATCTGGACTGTGTGCAACGAGTTCGATATCGGCCGCGTCGACCTGGCACAGCTTGAGGCGATGATACGGGCACAAAAAGGTTTCCGCCGCTCGCCAGCCGGGGATGTGGACGCCGAGCGCGTGCGCAGCGCCTATGCAGCTCTCGGCATCGAAAAATCAGCCAGCAATACTGAAATCAAGAAAGCGTATCGACGGTTGATGAGCCAAAACCACCCGGATAAGATCGCCGGTAGTAATCCCGCCAAAGACGTGATCGCGGAGGCAGAGCGGCGCACGCGAGAAGTCCGTAGCGCCTATGAGATGCTCAAGGCGAGACGTTCGATTCGCTAGAGCTCTCGGGCTCAGGTACATTTGCTAAAAACCAAGGAAGAGACAGTGACGCCACTCATAGCACCCTCGATTCTCTCTGCAGATTTCGCGCGACTTGGCGAGGACGTGACCGCCGTGCTCGATGCCGGAGCAGACATAGTCCACTTCGATGTCATGGACAATCACTTCGTCCCGAATCTCACCATTGGACCACTGATCTGCGAAGCGCTCAGGAAACACGGCATTGAAGCACCCATCGATGTGCATCTGATGGTAGAGCCGGTCGACCGAATTATTCCCGACTTCGCCGCAGCCGGGGCCAGCTATATCACTTTTCACCCCGAAGCCAGTCGCCATATCGATCGTTCACTGGCCTTAATACGCGAGGCCGGATGCAAGGCCGGGCTGGTCTTCAATCCGGCGACGCCGCTCACCTGTCTGCAGCACGTCATCGACAAGGTCGACATGGTGCTGATCATGTCGGTCAATCCAGGGTTCGGCGGTCAGAATTTTATTCCGGGCGCGCTAGCCAAGTTGCGCGAGGCGCGCGCACTAATCGATGCCAGTGGTCGAGACATTCGACTGGAAATTGATGGTGGAGTGAAGGTCGACAACATTGGCGACATTGCCGCTGCTGGCGCTGACACGTTTGTCGCCGGGTCGGCAATATTCGGCAGCGACGACTACGCAGCGACTATTGCCGCAATGAAATCGGAAATAGAAAAAAACGCGTAGGAGGGCCTTCAGGCCCGATTGGCTAGTGCTTGCGGTTTGGTCTTGCGCCGTATACGACAATCGTCTTGCCGCTTGCCGTAACCAGGCCTTGTTCTTCGAGTACTTTGAGTACGCGACCAGCCATCTCACGTGAGCAACCAACCAGGCGACTTAATTCCTGACGACTAACCTTGATTTGCATACCGTCGGGGTGCGTCATGGCGTCGGGTTCGTTGCAAAGATCCATAATGGCGTGTGCCACGCGACCAGTAACGTCGACAAAGGCGAGGTCGCCAAGCTTGCGATTGGTTCGATCGAGGCGCGTTGCGAGCTGTGTAGCAAGTTCAAACACCAGTCCCGGGCTTTCGCTCGCAATCTGGCGGAAGCGCGGATACGTCATCTCGGCAATTTCGCATTCAGTACGGGTGCGCACCCAGGCGCTGCGGGTTGGCTGTTCATAGAACAAACCCATTTCACCGAAAAATTGCCCCTTGTTCAGGTAAGCAAGGACCATTTCGTTGCCGTCTTCGTCCTCGATCATGACTTCAACGGAACCGTCGACTATGTAGTACAAGACATCCGGTAGATCACCGGCGTGAATCATGACTGTTTTTGACGATACGGTGCGTACGCGGCAATAGCTCAAAAATCGGTTAATTGCCGGTACATCGCTCAGGGTTTTTGCTGTTGTTTGCATTCGGTTTTTTCCTCTACGCGGCTGCGCAACCTCTTTTAATACAGTTGGCCTCGAAGGGCAAGCTAAGTCCGTGATTCATCTGCAATCCTTTAGGCAAAACAGTCGTTCTAAATGCGGTACGCGGTCTTAGTCATGAATTTAGATGTCAGTTGCATGAGTTTGCGAATTGGCCGCGGTAGTTCGGCGGCCCCGGCATCAACCGCATTTTCTCCGTGCTGCTGCTCCTCATCGCGCATTTGTCGGACAATGGCGCGGCTGCGAGCATCTTCTTCCGGTAAGCGCTGTAAATGGCTGCTCAGGTGCTCGCAAACCTGGCGCTCGGTCTCGGCAATAAAGCCGAGACTCCACTTATCACCGAACAATCCGCTGGCTGTGCCTATCGCGAAAGAGCCCGCATACCAAAATGCGCTGAACTTGCTGGGCTCGGCATCGAGCTCTGCAAGCCGCTGCTCGCACCAGGCGAGATGATCAAATTCTTCGTCGGCGGCGTGCTGCATTTGTTCGCCGATCAGCGCGTCGCGCGCTACTGCGGCGTGCCCCTGATACAAGCCCTGCGCAGCGATTTCGCCAGCATGATTGACGCGCATCAGACCCGCTGCATGTGTTTTCGCTCGCGTGTCGAGGTCTGTCTCGGCAACCCCCGCGGCCGGATTTTCGCGCGCGGGCCGGCCCGCGGACACGGCGACGGTTCTCAGAGCGTCATTGACGCCCGATAGAAATCGGTCAAGCGGAGTTAGATGGCGTTCCTGCATCCGGGCATTATAGCAATGTGCGGCTCGTCTTACAGATCGGACCAAGTGGCAAAAATTCGCCAATGAATTTCCTAGTCCGTATACTCCGCGGCCGAATTCTGGAGAGTTGAAATGAGTCTAAGTAAGTTGGTCATAATGGCGATGATGATTGTTGCCGCGCCCGTGCTGGCGCACGAAGTCGAAGAAGAAACGGGCCCCGTGAGTCCTTGGTCCGGTAATGTCAGGCTGGGTTACCTGGGAACCTCGGGCAACACAGAAACGACCAATATGAGTGGCGGATTCGACGTTGAATATGCGCTCGAAAAGTGGACCCATAGTCTTAACGCTGCTGCCATCAAGGCGAGCGAAGACAAAGACACGACGGCTGAAGCCTACGTCGCGCGATGGAAGAGTGAGCGTATCCTGACTGACGCTAACTTCCTCTTCGGGCGACTGGACTGGCGAAAAGACCGTTTCAGCGGCTACGACACCCAGTTCTCGCAGACCGTTGGTTATGGGCACCGGCTCATTAACGGCGAGAAGCACAGCCTGAACGGCGAACTCGGTGTTGGTGCGCGGCAGTCGGACCTCGCGGACGGCTCATCTGAAAGTGAGACGATTGTGACTGGCGGCCTGTATTACAAGTGGGCGTTCAGCGAGACCGCGGAGTTCACGCAGGACCTGTTGATCGAGGCAGGTGACAAAAATACCTTCTCATTGTCGAGGACTGCGCTATCGGCGAAGCTGGTGGGGGATCTGGCTTTGGTGGCTTCCTACACCATCAAAAACAACTCAGATGTGCCGCCGGCGACCGAGAAAACGGACACGTTTGCGGCCTTGTCGCTAGAATACGGCTTCTAAGCTCCGATGCTGTTTTGCAAGTAATTGAATTATAAGAAATAAATACGCGCGATTTTGGCCGTATTTATTTGTACAAAATAGCAGCGATTGTTTGCATCTGAG
>CAYWYT010000204.1:0-5081 GCA_964462665.1 uncultured Woeseiaceae bacterium
GATGACCTTCAATTGAAAAAACTCGCTCGTTTCCGACAGTAAACCCTCTATTGCCTTGCCTTCCGGAAAAAAACTGTTGAATGATAGCTCTATATCCCCAAATCCGGATTCAGCGCGCTCAGCAATCAGGCTTTCGACGTCTGCGACGGTTATTCCGTCAGCCAGCGACTGCATTACAGCTGCGGTCGCTGTGTTTACATTAATCGCCGTGTGTCCCGGCAAGGCCACGATATGTGGCAGCAAAATATCCAGCGTCGTCTTATCCATGCCTTCTATGGCTGCGAGTTCGCTGGTGCTACTCAACATCTGATTTGCCGCTTGGTACGGCGGAGTTATGCCGGTATATATCGAGTCTTCCGCGCCATCCGGAATCTGTGCGTCCTGATCTTCATCAATCCAGTCTCCTGTGATTGCTGCAAACCGGGGATCCAGCCCCAATGCCAACAGTAATCTTTGGAATTGCTGCAAAGCCTCTTCATCGACCTCGCCGTCAGCACCAATAAGATTGTTAACGTTGAACCGACCTTGCAGATCTTCTATGTCGCCAAGAACTTCACCGCCGTCGATGGGCAGCCCCGGCAACTCGCTGGCCCAGATTTCTCCCAAATGATCGGTTTCTGAATCATCGAAATCTTGTCGCAGGATGCTCTGAATCCAACTCTCTGCACCGATCGCGACCTGCACAGCCTGATCTCTGTTGAGCATGACAATAGTGCGTCGCAGATCAAGCGAATTATTCCACTTGAGCGTATACGTCAGGGACGCAATGAGTGCCATTATCAGCAATGCTGTAATAAGGGCGACGCCGCGTGTGTGTTGCTTCGAAATCATGGCGCAACCTCCACCAGTCGTGTGATCTCACCGACATCGCCCAAGGAAAGAACCATCTCGATGGCTCGCGGACGAATGCGCGCAGACGTTGATCCGACCGTGTTTTGCGGTGGCCAGGTTTCGGAGCTTGTGCCGGATTCGTCATAGAAAAGAAAGAACAGACTTTCCACATCATCGAGCATAACGGTCACGACAGGTTCGTTGGAATAGGTCCTGTCGAGTACATTCCAGTGGTAGCGCACTAATTTATCTTCTTCGAGTCGGTAGGCACTGCGTTGCTGGCTACCGCGCGGCAACCCGGCCGGATTGTTCCAGCCACCGTGCGTCAGTTCTATGGCGAATTCGCTGGTCAGGCTGCTCAGGATCGCCGGCACTTGTCTATCGCCCAGCTCGCTGCGTACCGAACGTGGAGCAGCTTGCGAAAGATCAGTTGTGATAAATCGCACGGATCGTTGAATGGCCTGCAATCTATCCATGCGGTCGGTTAACATTTCGGCATCGGACAATGATCTACCGAGCGCGCCCCATGCCATGACCGACATTATGGCGAATATCGACACCGCAACCATAATCTCTATGAGCGTGAAGCCCTGTTGACGCAGCCGGGTCATTCTCTTTCGCCGGGCTTTTCAGTCGATTCTGGCGAGCGGTTCCAGGCTCGATTGCTCTGACCAGCCGGCACTGGTTCGCCAATAAAACCGGTAATCGGCCGCATAATCGGATCGCCACCGGGGTACGAAATAGTGACATCAACGCGAAACAGGTTGTCGACGCCGGTTTCCGATACGAGCGCGCGCCATGCCCATTCCCTGTTCGCATACTCCAACTCGCCACTTGAGGTACTGACCTCGGGAATGATATTTGCGAGGCGCATTTCCGTTACCTTGTTATGCGCTATCCAACTCGCATACGTTCGTTCCGTCATGGTGTTTGCGGCATTCAGCATGCTGATCATTTCCCCGGCTATCGCTACCAGAGAAATCGATATGACCATTAGCGCGATCAGGACCTCGAGAAGGGTAAATCCACGCTTGTGTCTATAGCAGCGCATCAGCTTTCTCACTTTCCGTCATCACTTCAATACTGCCGACTAAGTCGCCGGTCAGGATCACAGTGTAATCACGCTCTCGATCGACGATGCGCAACTGGAATGGTGTGGAATCGCCGCTGGAAAAAATCAGAATATGCGGTGCGAATTCATCTCTCGAATTTGAATTGTCTTCCGCATCCGGATCCGGCAAATCTTCTGCATCGATATCAAGTCGGACGCTCTTGTTCTCCAACAGGAGATCGAATTCGATTCCATCCGGTAACTGGCGTGCGCGAAAGACGTCTTCAGTTGCTACTTCTGCCCAGAGCCGCTGGTAGGGGTCAAATTCGACAAATCGATACGATGTCAGCATAACCTCAAGCCCAAATTCGCGGCCCTGCATAACGGCTTCGTCCTGCGCTACCTCCAGCAGCGAACCTATGCGATACGCTTCTCTGCGTAACTGCCGGTCGTCGCCAAGAACGCCGAGCGATAGCAGGCCGATGGAAACAATGATGCCAATGACGACAATGACAACAAGTATCTCAATAAGCGTAAAGCCGGGCTGAAAGCTACGGTTGCGCATTTAAGCGGGACTAGTCGAGATCCCAATTGCCAATATCGGCATTGTTACCTTCTCCGCCTTCAATGCCATCAGCTCCGAGGGTTAATACGTCGATCTCGCCTTGGGTGCCGGGGTTTCGATAGAGGTATGGATTGCCCCAGGGATCTGTTGGCAAGCGCTCCAGGTAACCACCTGGATTCCAGTTCTTGACGCTGGGATCGTTTGGTTTGGTTACCAGCGCCTCGACACCCTGTTCAGACGACGGGTAAACGAAGTTGTCCAGACGATAGAACTTCATCGCATTTTCGATAGTTGAAATCTCGGCCTTGGCGGCTGAAACACGCGCCCGGTCGACCTGGCCGAACAGCTTTGGTCCGACCAATGCGGCCAAAATTCCGATAATGACCACGACCACCATGATCTCGATCAATGTGAAGCCGCGCTGACCGACTACGGGCAACTTTTTGCATGTGTGTGGGTACAATTGAGCACTCCGTTGACTCACCATTCGTATAAACGTCAGTATACCAAACATGGGGTTAAATCATGGTGACGTGGATCACCGCCAAAGCAGTAAATATTCTGTCTGGTTATTGCCCGGTGTAATTGTCGCAGTTGCGGCCTTACTCGCTGTTACCGGCGACTGGGGACGGGAATTGCTTCGTTATGACCGCGTCGCAATATCAGATGGTGAGCTTTGGCGCCTTTTGAGCGGGCATATCGTTCATTTGGGCTGGTCGCATTTCTTCCTGAACGGCGTCGGCTTGCTGCTCATCGCTTATCTCGTCGCGCCCCGATTCACGACCCTGCAATGGCTGATAGTGACGATTGTCAGCATCGCCGGAATCGACATTGGCTTCTGGATTTGGCAACCGCAATTGATCTGGTACGTCGGACTGTCGGGACTACTGCACGGTTACCTGGCTGCGGGAGCTGCCGATGGAATTCGCACAGGGCAGGTCGACTATTGGTTGATCAGCGCATTTTTGCTGGTCAAGTTGACCTATGAGCAACTCGTTGGCCCGCTGCCGGGCTCGGAAGGAACTACCGGTGGTAACGTCGTCGTCGCGGCCCATTTGTACGGCGCAATTGGTGGCGCACTGATCGGCTCCTACCTAAGCTTTAGAAAAGCGCACGCAGCAGCTATATAATGCGCGCCCAATCATCGTCACTCGAATGGAGATCGAATTGAGCATCGCAATGGTCTTTCCCGGCCAGGGTTCACAATCGCAAGGTATGCAAGCTGACCTTGCGGCGGCCTATCCGGAAATTGCTGCGGTATACGCAGAAGCCGCCGAGGTTTTAGGCTACGACCTGTGGCAACTGGTGCAAGAGGACCCCGCCGAACGGCTGGGCGAAACGACAGTTACGCAACCTGCCATGCTCACCGCCGGTTACGCCGCGTGGCGCGTCTGGCAGGCAGCAGGCGGATCGTCGCCGGCGCTTCTGGCCGGACATAGTCTTGGCGAATACACGGCGCTTGTGTGCGGTGGCAGCGTTAGTTTCGCAGACGCTTTGGCCGTAGTGCGGCGCCGCTCCGAGTTAATGCAGGCGGCAGTACCTGCCGGTGCCGGTGCAATGGCCGCGATATTGGGCCTTGACGATGACGTCGTCATCGAGGTTTGCAAAGAGGCGGCCGGTGACGGTGTTGCTGACGCGGTGAATTTCAATTCTCCCGGTCAGGTCGTCATAGCCGGCGACACCGAGGCCATTGATCGAGCCATCGCACTCGCTAAAGAACGCGGTGCCCGGCGCGCATTATTGCTGCCGGTCAGTGTGCCAGCACACTCGGCCCTGATGCAGGGAGCGGGCGAGGCATTGAGCGAGGCTTTGGCTGCCGCAGACTTCGGCACACCGGAAATAACGGTTATCGCAGCCTCCGATGCGCTTGCGTATACCGATGGAGATGACATTCGAGCCAGGCTTTCACGGCAGGTTTATGCGCCAGTACGATGGGTCGACACCATAGGTGCGATGACCAGCGCAGGCGCGACCTCGATCATTGAATGCGGACCGGGAAAAGTACTGGCTGGTCTCATGCGCCGTATCGACAAAACCGTGGCGTGCAGTTACGTCGACTCCGTTGAAAGTCTACAAAAAGCCCTGCAGGGCGAGGATTAGCCATGACCAGTTCGTTTAGTAATAACGCGTTGCAAGGAGAGATAGCTCTCGTCACAGGAGCCTCGCGAGGCATCGGTGCGGCAATCGCTGCAGCACTTGCCGCTGCGGGCGCCACCGTAGTTGGCACCGCGACCAGTGAAGGCGGCGCGGCGGCCATTTCCGAGTCGATGGGCGATAGCGGTCGCGGCGTAGTACTCAATATTGCGGATGACGACTCCGTGCAGGCCGCAATCAAGAACATCCAGGCAGCCGAAGGCAGCCCCACGATTCTGGTCAATAACGCGGGTATCACGCGCGATAATTTGCTCATGCGCATGAAAAACGACGAATGGGACGATGTGATAGCAACCAATTTGAGCGGCGCATTCAAGGTGAGCAAAGCCTGCATGCGCGGCATGATGAAGGCCAAAAAGGGTCGTATCGTCAATATTGCCTCCGTCATTGGCATCATGGGCAATGCCGGACAGGCCAACTATGCTGCCGCCAAGGCGGGCATTATCGGCTTTTCAAAGTCGCTGGCACGCGAGATCGGCT